>NZ_JACJFH010000130.1:0-9298 GCF_014164495.1 Pseudoalteromonas sp. SG41-5
AAGCTAGAAAAAATAAAAAGGCTGCCAAATTGGCAACCCTTTATAACACTTACTAATATAATACTTACTAAAATACGTCTTATTCAGCAATGCCTATTTGACGGTAATTAATTACGCTTTACGCCATGTAGTTCTACCTGCAGAGTCTTCCAGTATCACCCCAAGTGCATTTAAAGCATCACGCGCTTCATCAGCCGCAGCCCAATCTTTACTCGCGCGCGCTTCATTACGCTTAACTATTAACGCTTCTATTTGGGCAACTTCGTCATCTGCTTGGCCACCTTGTAAAAATGCCTCTGGTGCTTGTTGAGCAACCCCTAACACTTCCCCAAGACTACGCAGTACAAATGCTAACTTACCCGCTTGCTCAGCATCAACGTCTTTTACACGGTTTAGCTCTTTGGCTAATTCAAATAACACCGGTAATGCTTCTGGTGTATTAAAGTCGTCATCCATTGCTTTTCTAAATTTAGCCACATGTTCATTTGTTGCTAAATCACAACTGATAGGCTCAACACCACGAAGTGCCGTATAAATACGCTCAAGCGACGAACGTGCTTGATCTAAGTTCTCTTGCGAGTAATTTAACTGGCTGCGGTAATGACCAGAAATTAAAAAATAACGAACCGATTCAGCATCATATTCTTTAAGTACATCACGAACAGTAAAGAAGTTGTCTAATGATTTTGACATCTTCTCTTTATTTACTTGTACCATCCCCGTATGGATCCAGGTATTGACGTACTTGCCGTTATTTGCACAGCATGATTGCGCAATCTCATTTTCATGGTGTGGAAACTGTAAGTCTGAACCACCGCCATGAATATCAAAATGCTCACCTAAATGCTTTGAGCTCATTGCCGAACATTCAATATGCCAACCTGGACGACCTTCGCCCCACGGTGATGTCCATGATGGTTCACCCGCTTTGGCTTTTTTCCATAACACAAAATCAAGTGGATCATCTTTATCTTGTGCTACTTCAACACGCGAACCGGCTTGTAGCATAGTTAAATCTTGCTGTGACAATGCACCGTATTGCTCAAACGTTGAGACGTCAAATAAAACATCGCCGTCGGCTGCAACATAGGCGTGGCCTTTAGTAACTAGTCGTTCAACCATTTCGATAATTTCGTCCATATGACCTGTGACTGTAGGTTCAATGTCTGGACGTAACATGTTTAGACTATCAAAATCTTCATGCATTGCTTTTGTCATACGCACAGTTAAGTCGTTAATCGCTTCGCCATTTTCATTCGCACGCTTAATGATTTTGTCATCAACATCGGTGATATTGCGCACATACTTTAAATCATAACCAATGTGACGAAGATAACGTACGATCACGTCAAAGCTAACAAATGTGCGGGCATGACCAATATGACAATAATCATAAATGGTGATACCACACACATACATGTCGATCTTGCCGTCGACCATAGGTTTAAATTGCTCTTTTTGACGCGTGAGTGTGTTGTATATATTTACCATTTATTTTAAGTCCTTGACTATTTACTTGAATCGCTATGTTAACACTTGAAAAGCCCCTGCTCTAGCGCTTTATCAATTGAATAAGCACTTTGTTAATCTTAGCTAACTAAGATAAAATAGCGGCAAATAAATCAGCTAATAGGAAACCACATGGTTGTTCTACACACAAATTTTGGTGATATCACCATTAACATGCACAAAGAAGATGCGCCAAACACAGTTAAAAACTTTTTACAGTATGCTAACGCAGGCTTTTACGACGGCACTATTTTTCACCGTGTGATTGATGGTTTCATGGTACAAGGCGGTGGTTTTGAACCAGGTATGACACAAAAAGAAGTGCATGATCCTATTCAAAATGAAGCAAACAATGGCCTTTCTAATAAGGTTGGTACACTTGCTATGGCACGTACTCCTGATCCACATTCAGCAACAGCACAGTTTTTCATTAACGTGAATAACAATGACTTCTTAAACTTCAGCAGCGAAACATCTCAAGGCTGGGGTTACTGTGTATTTGCTGAAGTTGTTGAAGGCATGGACGTAGTAGAAAAAATTAAAGCCGTTGCTACAGGTAGCACAGGCTTTCATCAAGACGTACCTCTTGATGACGTTATCATCACAAGCGTAACTGTAAACTAATAGTACGCTTACCCACGTAACGTGGCGTTTTAGCGGGTATTTATGCTATACGTATATGCCCGCTTTATTTATTTTTAAAAGACTTACCTATGACTCGCCAAACCTACTTTATTGCCGACCTCCATTTAAGTGAAAATCGCCCAGATATCAGTGCAGCTTTTTATCAGTTTTTAAATACGCATATTATTAATAAGGATGTAGACGCGCTATATATACTTGGTGACTTTTTTGAAGTATGGGTTGGTGATGACTATGTAACTGCACTCTCAACTGAAGTTGCAAAGCATTTAAAAGTAGTGAGTGATAACGGCACCCCAGTATATTTTGTGCATGGCAATCGTGATTTCATTATGCGCGATAAATACGCCAAACAAGCAGGAATGACTTTATTACCCGAACAGCTGGTAATTGACTTATATGGCACTCCCACTGTCATTTTGCATGGCGATGAAATGTGCACACAAGATATTGAATATCAAAAGTTTCGTAAAAAAGGCCGCAGTTGGTGGTGGCCAAGATTAATGCTTGCTATGCCACTTTGGTATCGTCGTAAAGTTGCGCAAAATGCCAGAGAAAAATCAAAGCAAAATCAAACCGGTAAAGCGCTTGAAATATTAGATGTTACTGAACAAGCGGTACTAGCAACATTTGCAAAACACCAAGTAAAACATATGATCCATGGCCATACCCATCGCCCTAATGTGCATCATTATGAAGTAGATAAGCAAACACTCACTCGCACAGTGCTGGGTGATTGGTATACTCAAGGCTCTTATTTAGTTGTTACCGCACAGACACAAGAACTAGTGAGTGAACCATTCGCACAAATATAAAATATTGTCTACGCTTACGATATTGATCGTTTTTAGTACTGGTCGTAATGCTTAAATTATTTTTCATACTTATTTGTTTATTTTACGCAGGCCATACATACAGCCAAGATAAATGGCTTTTTGTTACCGAGCCTTTTCCCCCGTATTTTTCAGAGCAACTGCCGCAACAAGGTTGGTTAGCTGATATTATTATTACTGCATTAGCAAGCCAAGATATTGAAGCTAGCATTGAGTTTACAACTTGGGCTCGTGCACTAAGATTACTTGAAAAAAATAAGCGAACAGCTCTTTTAGGGGCTTATTATAGCGCCGAGCGAGAAAAAACATTCCACTATTCACGACCATTAGCAAAGTCATTTACTGGATTATTTAAACGAAAAAGTAGCAAAATAAATTACGATGGCAGTTTAACGTCATTACAGCCATACAGCATAAGTAAAGGTAGTAATTATATAGTTAGCGAGGGTTTTAGTAGTGAACATAATTTAGCTATTACAGCGACTAATGACTTGATCAGCAGCTTACGCGTGTTACAGCTTGGCCGCGTTGATTTAGTAGCTGGTACCAAAGAAGTCGGTGAGTACTGGTTAAACAATCATCCACAATTACAAACAGGACAGTCAATCGTATATATCCCTCCTCATTTAGCGTCCCACTACCTATATATTATTTTTTCCAAATCTGCTGTGCAAAGTAAGCAACAATTAATACAATTAGAAAACGGTTTCAACACCATTGTAAATAATGGTGAGGCCGCACAAGTTCTCCTACGCCATGGCTTTTCAGAAGCTAAGACTGAGCAATACCTACAATTTTTAAAACGTTAAAACACAAATGCTTATATGACTATCACTCCAAGCAACGAATTCTGCATCTTAAGATAGTTTGGGTATAGTAATAGTAAACTCAGTTTTAAAGCGCTCTGTAGAGTGTGGATTGGACTGTAATTTAATTTCCCCCTGCAAAATGTGTGTAACCCATTGGTGCACCATATATAAGCCAAGCCCAGTATTGCCAATACCACGAGCTGAGGTGTAAAAAGGCTCAAAGATGTACTGTTGAGACTCTGCTTTAATCCCAACACCGCTATCTGAAATGGTTAATTTAATGGATTGACTAGCAGCTTGTGCTATTTTTATCTCAATTTCACCGACTTGATTTTTGGCAAACCCGTGGGTTAGTGCGTTCATTATCAGGTTTTCTAGCACTTGGGAAATAATTCCTGGTCGGCTTTTTATATCTTGGTCAGTATCAACTAAGGTTTTCACTTTTACGTTTGAGTTTTTTAATCTTGAATTAAGGGAGATCAGTAAATCTTCAGTTATTTTTCTTATATTACATGTGATGACATCATCATTATGACGGTCTATCGCCATTTTTTTAAAACTTTTAACTAATACCGCTGCCTTATTTAAATTAATTTTAGCTAACCCTAAATTTTCCTCAATGCTCTGTGTGCTTTTATCTAATTGCGATTTAGTTAATCCGGTTTTTATCGCGTCACTCAACTTATTAATAACCACATTCGCGTTAGATACTGAGATAATAGCACCGCCAATGGGTGTATTCATCTCATGAGCAACCCCCGCCACCAACAACCCTAAAGACGATAGTTTTCGAGCTTCGAGTAAGCTTGTTTGTAATTGCTGCTGCTGCCTTATAGTTAAATCGAGCTGTTTGTTGACGCTATCTAACTCTACTTTTTCACGCTGTAGTTTATAAGATAAAGTAATTAGTTGCTGTTGGAATAAATATTCACGGTAACTAAAACCAAAACCGCAAATACATAAAACAACACTACACAGAGCAGCATATTGAAAAGCAGTCATTTTTGCATTATACAGCAGCTCTTTAGGGCTACCGATAAGTATAATAATCTCTTTATCTGAATCTGCGGTTCTTTGTGTTGATTCACGTAGTGAAACAATAGAGAATCGCCTGAAAGTATATAAACTGTCATGAAAAATACGTGAGGTGCTTTGTACGTCATGTTCAATGATGTGTTGCCAAAGCGCTGGAGAGTTATTTGCTAGCGAGTTATTAACTTGATTATACATAAACCCAAACTGTAATGCGGGATCCTTATTATACAACCAATAACCATCATGATTTAGAATATTTACTTGGGTGTTTTTTTCATCATATTGTCGAATATTACTAAATAAATAATCCAGATTAAAATTCACTACTAACAAGCCATCTATTAAATAATCACCACCTTGCGTTCTGTAAGTCACCCTAATTGTTGGCTCATGCGGGACAACAACTTTTCCACGCTCAATATTTAAATCAATTTCTGAAATAAATGTATTCGGTGGTGCAACTAACATCCCTTCTTTAAAGTAATAACGATTTTGCTTATTTTGTAATTGTGATACCTCAACAATTTCGCTTTTTTTATTGCTGAAATTAATTCTATAACGTTCTTTACCACTGCGTTCAAGCCAACGTATTTGTGAGATATTGGTTGATACAGAAGCAAAATTTAAAAAATAATCATTTATGAGCTTGTCGCTTTGTTGAGCGCTCAATGTATTTAAACCTGTATTACTTTTTAATACTTGGCCATTTGCTAACAGCTGAGTGAGTTTTTTAATACTGCTTAGCTCTTTAGATAAATCAGTACTCACAAGCACTAGTTTTTCATCTTGGCGCTCTTTTATTATGGTTACTTTTGACTGATAAACTTGCTCGTATACCAGCCAGCCAATTAATATCGCAACAAATAAAATAAACAGCGACTTTATGAGTACGCCTTTTTTGTCGCTATAAAATGAGTTACTTTTTTTAGTCATTTACATTATCAAACTGTGCTAACCAGATCAGTAAATCATCATAAAATAATGGTTTTGCAAAAAAGTAACCTTGGGCCATTTCACAACCTGCTTGTTTTAACCATTGCACCTCAAATTCGTTTTCAACACCCTCAGCAATAACTTTAAAATCAAATTGCTTTGCGAGACTGATGATCATTTTTATCATGTATTGATTATTTATATTATGCTCAAGGTTGCTGACAAAGTAGCGATCAATTTTTATCGCATTCGACGGTATTTCATTTATATGTGCTAACGATGAATAACCCGTACCAAAGTCATCAATACTCACTTTAATACCCAATGCCATAAATCGTGATAAAGCCTCTTTAATAAAGTTGTAATTACTGATCGCTTGGGTTTCTGTCACTTCAAGTTCCAGCATCGAGGGAGATACTTTATATTCCTCAATCCGACTTTTGATAGACTCAAAGTAAGAAGGATCGATCAAGTCATAAGATGATGCGTTAAACGCAATAGGTAAATTTATACCACATTTTTTAAGTTGATTAATTATTTGTAGTATTTTTTCAAAAATAACATTATCTAGCTCATTAATTAAACCAGCTGTTTCAGCAAGTTCTATAAACTCTTCAGGATTTACAAAGCTGCCATCAGCTAACTGCCATCTAGCTAGCGCTTCAAAACCAATTGGTTTTAATGTTTTCAAGCACATTTTTGGTTGCAAAGCGACACGCAATTCTTTGGTACTAATAGCCGTTCTCAAGCGCGCCATTAACTCATAGCGCCTTGTTATTGCCACTGTTTTCTCATCGGTATGCAAAATAAACTTCGCTTGAGTTACTTGCATGTAATTTAAACTCGACTCTGCCAGGCTAATTACTTTTTCGGGAGTAATATTTGATGCGCAACTTAGCTTTAACTCCAACACTCTTACGTCAATAAATTGCTTAACATTTTCAATTTCGTACTTTTGTTTATTATGAAAACGCGCAATATCATCTGTAATATCAAAATCAACATTAATGAGCATGCCAAAGCTACTATTACTAATAATCGCAATTCTGGGGTCATATATTGAAAAAACATCTACAATACTTTTATGTACCAGTTTTATGATTTTTCTACAAAAATCATAACCAAAGGTAAATGCTTTTTCATCAAACTGATAAATATCAAAAATAATTAAACGCATTTTGGATTTTTCATATACGTTCATATTTTTAATTTCGCGAGTTAACCAGTTTCTATTCTGTAAGTTTAATGAAACATCGGTATAGGCAAGCTCGGTTAATCTATTTAATAATGAAATATTAGCAAATCCGCTACTGACGTTTTCACTAAATACTTTCAATAAATATTCGTTTTCTTCACTAATGGGATTATCTGATTTTACCAAGGTAATATAGTGCGTGCCTTCAGCAATGGTTGCTGGGAAGAAGAAGATACTATGCTGATTTGAAAACACATGACGTTTCTCTTGAATCGCTAGCTGGAAGTCATCGTACATATCGGCCAGTAAATTGCTATCTACTTTTTGTCCTTTCATACCATTAAAGCAGCCGTTGGTAGTGAGGATCATTGCATTGTCGCCTTTATCAAGGTTGCTTGAACAAAGGATCCCGCCTCCCTCGGATATTTTTAAAATATTGCTTAGTTCTTGCAGCACGGCAGCTGAGTATGAGCCCATATCATGTTTGCTATTAATGCTCCTTGATGCATCAAGCACAAGTTGCAAACCTTGTTTAGCGGCTGTTATTTGCGAAATATATTGCCAAGTTCGCATATTACTATTAACGATTGATTCAAGCTTTTGCGCAGAAATGTCAGACTTATTCCAGTACTCATCAATATCGAGCATTTTCATCACATCGGTTTCAGGGGCTAAACCGGGCTGCCCTGTTAGTAACACGATACGCATTTCAGCGTTGCCAATCACTTCTCTGATGGTATTTACCAAACGCAGTCCGGAGTCATCTTCTTCCATAACCACATCGATAAAAACAAGTGCTATATCTGGGTGCATACTTAAAGCAAGCGCAGCTTCTGGTACTGAGTTGGCCGCTAATAACTCATATTTGTAGCCTTCTTTGGCCTTTAATTCTTTTAAGCTATTAACTAATGCATGTTGATAATCGAGATCATCCTCAACGGTTAGAATTTTCCATACTTTAAGGTCAGTATTTACTAACTCTTCCTCAGCAGAAAATACAAATAATCCCTCTTTTTCATCCATATATACCCACCAAAATAATAATAGCAATGGCCTTTCATTTACAATGCATTGCAAAGCAATAAAATAACTGATAAATAAAAAAATTAACTTGCTTTAAATATTAGGTGAGAGTTTTTGATGTGTCTAATTTAAAAACACTTTTGATAATAAAGTATGTGCTACAGCATGGTTTGAAAGCTGCAGCACATGTTAGTGTTGGTTAAGCGCTTTTATTTACCGGCGTACCACTGTGAAACTTAAAATCGTCATCAAAAGATGTAATTAACTGCGCTTCAATTTCACCAAACTCTTTAACCCGCTCGGTAATATCAAAACCAGCAATTTCTTGGGCAAGAGTTAAATAGTCTTGGTAATGGCGTGCCTCAGAGCGCAATAACGAAATATAAAAATCACCTAAACGCTTATCTACATGGGGTGCAAGCGCGGCAAAACGCTCGCACGAACGAGCTTCGATGTAAGCACCGACTATGAGCTTATCGACCAGTGCATCTGGCTCAAAGGTTTTTACATGTCTTAGCATACCCTTAGCATAACGACACGGCGTAATACTTTGATACTCAATACCGTACTCATCCATGATCTCTAATACTTGATAAAAGTGGTGCAGCTCTTCTTTGATCAACATCACCATTTTATCAACCAAATCTTGCCCATAAGCTGAATCAGATTTTGGGATCACTGCTTTAGTCAGTTTGTTTTTAGCCGCAAGATCGCGCCAATTCCCTTCACGTTTGTATATCAGCGTTTCAAACGGCTTCAGCCACTCAAGCAAGGCATCGCTGCTTTGTTTATCCACGGCGTATTTACGAATTAAAAACATCGCAGATTGCGCGGCTTTAAGCTCACAGATGAGATGATCAATTAAAATAACCGCTAGGTTTTCTTTTTTAGTGGCTTCATCAATCCACCCTAAAGGGGTTTCACAACGTAAAAATTGCTTAATCGGTTCTAAAAGTTTGCTATGTGGCACGAAGGGAGTTGCTCATTAGTATCTGTCATTAAGAAAATGATTTTATCATGAAAAATGACTGATAATAAAACAAAGCTGGGGGTTTGATTAATTAAATAACCCGAACTCTAGTTAAATATATCCCCGCTGATTTTTTTGCTTTCGTCTCTCATTGGTGTTTCTTGACAAGACCCCATTACTGAACCATAACTTAATACAAGCTGTATAAAAATAAAACAGCGAACTAATACCAATCGACTTAAATATTTAACCATTCTAGCGAGCTAAATAAAGCGCTAACTGCGTTATAATTTTTTCAAGTAGAACAACTACATGTCAAAATTTACGCCTTGTTATCACTGTATTTATC
>NZ_JACJFH010000131.1:0-9298 GCF_014164495.1 Pseudoalteromonas sp. SG41-5
GGTGCAGTGTTAGAAAAAGGAGGAAAGACCGGATCTTTTCAAGCTAACCCAAGCAAGAGGCGGCAATTAGTGTCATGGGCATTTGTTGGGCTGCGATACTTCAAAAAACAGTCCATTAAACTGCACCGGCGAGATTATTTGGAAGGGCTAGCCTATTTCGTGCAAGTGGTAGTGAAACTCGATTGGAAAAATATGGATGTGAGTGATGCGATTGAAAATTAAAGATTATTTTTGGGGATCTCTTTGGAGTTTAATGGTGCTAGTGGGTGTTTGGTTAATACTAGGTTAATCTATTGTAGTTATTTAATTAATATAACAACCCTAACTTATATTAGGGCTGTTATAAAACGCTTATTTATCTAGCGCTTTAAGCTCATCAGTTGTTGTTTTTAATTTGAATTCACGGTAAAGCATATCTTCATCATTAGGGCTTAAATTCTTTCCTGACGTTTCGATTAATTTATCAAATAAAGGCTTAGTATTTTCCATAGTTACAAGCGCACATAACTGTTTCTTTCCATCTAAGCGAGCAAAACCAATTTCTTTAGCAATAGCCCCTACTAAGCTTTGCTCAGCTACCTGTTTACTTATTTGCGTAAATGATGAATTAGTCGTCGTTGAGTCTTGCTGTTGGGTTTGTTTGTTTATTAGTGTATCCATTACTTGCGCTTTAGCACTAATTTGAGTTACTAGATCGGCACGTGCATTGGCAATAGCTTGTGCTCTACTTGCAGCCATATTGCCCGTCCATACTACACAGCTAGATGAAGCCAAACCGCCCTCGGGTGCTGTAGGTTGTAAAACCCAGCTTGGAACAGAATCGTTTTCAGCAAGAGGTTGAGACTTTTGTGGTGTTGTACCACATGCTGTAATAACTCCAGCAACTGCCAATATTAAAAGTTTATTTCGCATGATTTACTTCCTTATTGTTAAGGTTCCATTGTTCTAAGTTTTTTTGATATTGAATATCTAATTTACTTACCTTTTGTAAGTACTTTTTTGTTTCGTCGTACGGTAAATTATTTATAAGTTGTGCGTATACACCTTCGCTATCTAATTGGTTTATTAAGGCTACCGCTTTATTTATATTCGTACTTCTATTTAAGTTAAATGCTTTAGCTACGTTACCAGCGCCAGTATTATAAGCTGCAATGGCACAATATCTTCGGCTTATGGGATTATTAATTTTGCGCAAATATCGAGTCGTTAAAATGTCTAAGTACCCAGCACCGTAAGTTATATTAGTTTTTGGGTCGAATAATTCTTTAGCTGTAGGAGCTATATCCTTTTTAAATTGTCTGCGAGCAACATCTAAGCCTGCTGAGTTTGGCACTATTTGCATTAATCCAAATGCTGGAATATGCGATTTTGCATTAGGATCAAATGACGACTCAGCATGTGAAATAGCTAATAGTAAAGATAATTGATCTTTAGAAAACTGGCTATAATAAGTAACAAAAGGCGCTACTTTTTTTTGTAAATAAGTATCGGGTAGAGCGAAAGTATGCGACTTAATGCGTTTGTAGGTAAGGTTTTGCTCTTTTGTTTTTTTTAGCGCATTATTTAAATTACTAATACGTTGTTCTTTTTCTTTGGTAAGCTGCTCTTTTTGGATATCAATTTGTGCTTTAGGTAATTGCTCGTTTTTATCTAAACTACTCAATGATTGCTCGTGTTGAGAAGTAATTTCATTAATTAATGCGACTTCGCTTTCATGTTTGTCTGGCTGTGCTTTTATATCAACTTTTGCTGTTTTTACTGCTTTATCGAGTAAGCTAGGGTCTTTAAAAATATCAGTTAAAACCGGCGATAATTTAACATTATTTAACAATTGATTTGTTGTTAATGCTTCTTCTTGAGAAGTCGCTTTTAGTCCTGTTTCATTTGAGCCTTCAAGTGTTTGTACAGTCACGGTCGAATTTTGTTCATCAATAATAATACGTGTTTTTTTATCCGCACTATATTCAACACGTTCTAATAATGAGCTTTGTACAGGTCTTGACCAGTTTTGCAATAATCTATCTCTAAATTTATCGTATTCCTCGAGATATGCTTGTCTGAATGCTTGATATTCCAACTGATGATCGTTTTTAAAAGTGGTTTGTTTTGCAAGTTGCTGTTTTTTAAATTCTTCGAACGTCGGCGTGGTAGCCCCGCTGTAAGCACTAAATAAAGCAAAAAATAATAAAGTGTGACGCATTTTTTATCCTTAAAAATAAGCGTTAAATTCATACGTTGTCAGTAATGAATCAGAGATGTATTCACTAGATAGCTCAGATACTGCATAAAATGTAGCCGCAGTGTTAGCAAGTATCTCGGTTGTTTTAGCTAAGGCTTTTTCGTCATCTTGAGTAAGCATTAACTCATCAAGTTTAAATAAAGCTTTTTGCGTTTCATCAAGTAATGGTGTGTAGTTACTAAAGCCAACGCTAAGGTTCAAAAACATACCTTGAGCATTTAACTGTTTTGACTGCATATAATATTTAATATTATGAGAATCAAAATAAAATTCGTTACTTGATTTTATAACATCGCTTAGACTATTAACTCTGAGCATTTTTTTATTAAAAGGTATTAAGGGTGTAAATTCCGGTACCATAGCTTTATCGTATTTTAAGCTATGTACGGCGATGCCGACTATACGAGTATTTTTATTAATAAGTGTGAGTAAATATTTCGTATTTTTGTAATACCTATATTCGTAATCAGTATTCAAAGATGATGTTTTAATTACTTGCGGAATACCTATTTTTTTTTCAGCGTAAGGTAAGTAGTTGCCAATATCTAGCGCAGTAATCTTTTTTTCTTCGATTTGGTTCGTAAAGTGAGTAATGAATCCGTTGTACCCTTCAATTATGAGTGCTTTACTATCGGCCCAATTTCCAAGACCCATTAAAGTAACCATAAGTAAAATAAAGTAACCTTTCAATTTAGCTAACAAAGATTTATTTTCTTCAGTGTTAGCCTCAGGCTCTAAGTTATTTCCTACAGACATTTTCATCCTTAAAATATAGTTTATCAGTGTTAAATATAACTGTTTAAAACATGGCTTAATATAATCGCTAATAAGAATCGATAGCAGTATTTTTTAACTTTACAATGCTATTTATTAAATTAGTTGTGCTGTCTTGATTGGCTAAATGAATTAACTCGGTTTTTGAGCGTTTAGAGTAGCTCAAACCTTTTCCTTCAAAACGTTGTTGCCAAATAGACTTTTTGCTTTGTGTATCTATTTGAAGTTTTAACTGTGTAATTACAAGTTTACTTTGTGCTTTTATTATCGAGTTTTTAACTAAATAGGTCACTTCGCAAGCCGAGTTTGTTAATTTATATCCATGCTGTAAAAGTTGCTCAGTGAGTAACTCTGTAAGTTGAGAGCTATTTTCGCCCGTTACTTTTAAGCAACTATTTTTTGCGCCTAGCATTGCTTGTTGTTGTTTTATTTTTTCGTGTTGGCCTTCTTCAAGATCGGCTTTACTAATTGAAATAGCTGCATATACAGTACAGTTAATAGGGTCTACATAACGATCATATACTTTTGCGCTTTTTAATAGCTGATTGGTTTGAGACTCAATCACCGATTTGTAATCAGAATGGCTTACTGTGCTTGATGAGGTGTTTTTAATTATTTCTTTCACTGAAATATCAGTACTTAGTAATTTTGCGAGCTCTTCACGCGCATTTTTAGCTGACCGACGTTCATCAATTGTTTTTAAACCAGAGCATTGTGAAGAGCCTGAGCTAGCTAATTTTTCATCATCAACAATATCTATTCCTACCCACTTAGGCTGGGCATTCTTTGCATAGTATGAGCTGCAACTACAATGTGATGCTGCATTAGTAAGGAAAGGACTTAGCGCTATTGCCGCTAATAGTAGTGAGGATGTTCTAGTAGTCATAGTTTTACCAACAGCAATAAGGCCTAACACAAAATTGGTAGGCCTTAACTTAAATTACAAACGGTTTGAAGTTGTTGCTAGAGTTAGCTTTGCATTATCCGATTCACGCTCGACAAGCCGTGTTTGGCCTTCAATAACAAACTTAAGTTCGTCAACGTCTAATGTTAAGTTGCTCGCTTTTTCATAATATGCTTTTGCTAATTCTAAATCATTCGCTCTTTCTGCGCACACACCATTGTTGTAGTTTATAGCCAGTGATTCTGAATACTGGCTTTGAGCTTTTGCAAAGGTTTTGCAGGCGTGGTCAGGCATGTCTTTTTCTGCAAATTCAACAGCGAGGTCTAATAACTCTTCTGCTTTATCAGTTAAATCTGAATCATCAGATTCCATCAACTTTACATTTTTAGTCACTTGGTGTGGTGCAACATCTTGTTTTAATTCTTCTATTACAGCGGCAAGTGCTCTGCCTCGTAATACAGAGTCAGATGGATGAGGGTCGTCACCTTTACATACTTTACTACTTGATAGGCGTGAATATTGTTTAGTAAAAACAATTTGCCCTGTTTCTACAGATACAGCCTTAGGTTTAAAATTTACTTTCGCAATTTTTTCTGAACACTTAATGGTTATTTCTCTAGACTTCTCACACTTGTACCATTTATCACCTTTTTGTATACATTCACTGTCTTTTTCGTAGTAAGTAGAGGTATCTACATCAGCAGTGTAGTCAGCAGTGATAAGTGTATCTGCGCCTGTAAGTTTACCTAGGCGGGTTCTGTTTTTTGAGTTACTGATATCACTTTCATTAAACCGTTGTTGTTCTATAATTTTACTAAGAGAAGCTTTATCAACAAAGGTAAAGTAAGGTTGGCCATTCACACGAATATTTGAAAGGTTTGTTTCAATTATACCTGTAGCTGCGTTTCTGTTATTTGAAATAACTGCAAGACGCTTCATTTTCTCAGTGCCACTTTCTTTAGCCGCTTTTGTGTATGTAATAGGTAATTCAGCAGTTGTGAAAGAGTTATTTAAACTAGCAATACCTCCATTAATAGTTTCAGTAACTACACAGCCAGAGAGCATTACACTTGATACTAAAGCGATTTTTATTCCCTTTATCATACAATTATTCCTTTATTAAGTTAGTGTTCATTTTCACTTTTTAACACTTGTAACTAGATGGGTCAACCTTATAGCTAAAAACTCTCATTAAAACGGTTCTTTTTTCTTATTTTAAAAAAGGTACAAGGGGGGAATACCTTTACAATTTAAAAAGATGCATGAATTTTATAACTATAATCGAATCCATCTTTACCTAATTTCATGTAAGAAAAACGACTAAAGTGGCTGTTATCATTCTTTAACTTATTGGATAAATTTTTAAGTGGGGTGTACTTTATTTAATTGCATTTTCTACTGGGCAACCACGCTTTCTACATACACCTTCGTTACATAGTTTGCATATTTTACGGGCTTTTATCTGCTCGCTTGTTAGGCTGCTAAGCGCTAGTTCTATCAAGCTTAAAAAGCTTTGTTTTTGTTCATCATTAAAGCTATTTAGTATTTTAGAGGTGGCTGTTTCTCGGCTGTTTAGTACTCGTTTAACCCTTTGACTTCCTTTATCAGTTACGTATAAAACAACAGAGCGAGCATCCTTTACCGATTTACGCCTCTTTACAAGCTCTTCTTTTTCAAGCGTATTTATTAATCTAACCGCACCAGAGTGCGTTAAGCCTAAAACCTTGCTCATTTAGGTAAAGAAGCGCGTTTAGTGATGTTACCTTACGAAGCTCATGGTTATCGTGCTCGTAAGGGTTTACTGCATGTGCTTTGGGAGCAAGAGCAATGGCTGGATAAATACTTGTTAACTGACGAAGCTCCTGCAAACGATGCTCAAGCAAATACTGAACCTTCTGTATCAGAGTAAATTGAAAGCGCGGATTATGCTGCGCTTTTTATGCCAAAAAGTGCCCCTCACAATTTTAAGCATTTTATAAATTTTTTCTATTGCGCAGAGTTACAACCTGATATTCAGTACATCACTACAGCTATTAGTTAGAGAGCAACGGCAAGTAAATTCAACGTAGTTAGAGTTGGAAATTACTACCTGTACGTCTGAATTTTGGTTATTTAGAGTGAGGTGAATTATAAATTAAATCATGATCTTATAGTTTATTCTCGTTCGCAATGTCATCCCATTGACATGATAATTACATTTAGCTGTCAATATTACGCTTTAGGGTATCGTGATTAATTAAAACTAAAACGATACCAAGGAAATGTGATGAAATTGAAACCGATAGTAGGCAGCTTATTAATGCTAGGTCTATTAAGTGGCTGTGATCTAGCAGATGATGATAATGATTTAGAGCCTTTGCGTTACCAACTGATATTAAATATCACAGAGCAAAGTGCTGGAAACGTAGTAATAAGTCCAGAGCGTGCTGATTATGAGCAAGGTGCTATTGTTATGCTAAACGCTCAGGCTGCACAAGGATATAAATTTGTTTCATGGTCTGGCGATATTGGTAACGCAGACTATAGCGCGACTTCTTTAACTCTTACAATGAATAACCATAAAGAGGTTACTGCAACATTTAGCCAAATTACTGAGGCACCATCAGCAGGGCAAGTGGTGATCAACGAGGTGCGTTCAAATGAAGGCGGTTATGATTTTATTGAGTTGTTTAATAACTCTGAACAAGCATTTACCTTTAGTGACGCTAATTGGGCAGTAAATGATTTAAAAGGCTTTGAGATTGATAAAGAGCCGGGCATTAAAATTCCACAAGGTACAACCATCGCCGCAGGTGGGTTTTTAGTGATTGCCACAGATCAAACTAGCATTCCATTTGATGCACCAACAGATACTTTAGTTGCCACTGCTGGCGATACTGATTTTGGTTTAGGTAAAGGCGACACCGCATTACTGGTGCACAACAATCAAATTGTAGATAGCGCACATTGGAGTGATGGTAGCCATGTGTCTACATGGGGGCGTTTACCAGATGGTGGTAATTGGCACACTCAAGATGAAGCGCTCGCGCCAACGCCTGGTGCTGCCAATAAATTACCAGCGCCGGTTGATGGTGCAACTGCCGCTAATATTGTGATCAATGAAGTGGTTTCAAAAGGCCGTGATGACGCCGATTTTGATTTTGTTGAGCTGTACAACACATCTTCTGAACCATTTGTTTTTGCAGCTAATGAGTGGGAGTTAGTTGATTTAGACCGTGAAGCGAATAACCAAGCGGGTTTAACTATCCCTGCAGGTACAGAAATTCCTGGCCACGGCTTTATTGTATTATTGCCGAATTTAGTTACGGGTGCTCAGTTACCTAACGGTGCACCCGCAACGGCTATTTTAAATAATAATGAAGACTTTGGCTTAGGCAAAGGCGAAACCATTAAACTAAAATACCAAGGCCAAGTGCATCAACAAGTCAGTTATGGCGATTTCCATGTTAATAGTTATGGCCGTTTTCCTGATGGTATGGAATTTATTGAGCTTGTTGATGAGAATGCGCCACAACTTTATGCCAGCCCTGGACGTAAAAACTTCAAAACTCCTATGCATGTGGGTGCTGCAACTACATTAAATTTCACATCATTTAATGATCAAGAAGCGGCTCTTGAAAGCAAAGGCTTCCGAGTATTTGGTAAAGGTGCAGATTTAGCTGCAGACGTTGAGCCTGAGTATGTCGCCGTATCAGCTGATTCAAGCACTGCATGGGTGTCATTGCAAGAGAATAACGGCCTTGCAAAAATAGACTTAACCACGAAAACTATCACTGATATTTTTCCGCTGGGCTTTAAAGATTATGGTATGGCTGGCAATGAAATCGATGCCAGTGATAAAGATAATATGATCAAACTACAAACCCGCGCAAACGTAGTGGGTATGTATCAACCTGATGGCATCGCAACATTTACACAAGATGGCATAGATTACGTTTTAACTGCCAACGAGGGAGATATACGTGACTGGTTTAGCAACTTCGCTGAAGGTGAGAAAGTTGCAGATATCGTGCTTGATGAGTCGGTATTTACAGACGTAAGTATATTACAAAACAACGTCGAATTAGGGCGTTTATTAGTATCGCAATATGTTGATTCTGATACTGCAGCATCAAGTCATAATAAACTCTATAGTTTTGGTGCACGTTCATTCTCAATCTTCAATGGTGATACCGGTGAGCAGGTGTTTGATAGTGGTTCATCACTTGCCTTTGAAGCTAATAAAGCCGGCGTTTACCCAGATGGTCGCAGTGATGCGAAAGGCACTGAGCCTGAGAGTGTAACAACAGGTATGGTTGCCAATAAGCGCTATGCATTTATTGCTTTAGAGCGTGCTGATGCGGTTGCAGTATATGATATTAGTGATGTTAATGCCGTAAGTTTTGTGCAAATGATCGTTACCCAAGGTGATGATGCGCCAGAAGGGGTGTTATTTATAACCGCTGATCAAAGCCCAACGTCAAAAGCGCAGCTGGTAGTTGCAAACGAAGACAGTGGTAATATCACCGTCTATAGTGAAAACAACGAAGGCAAGTTTGATTTTGCATCACGCTTGTTAATTGAAGGTGGTGAAGGCGCCGCAGAGATCACGGCTTATGATGCACAAACAAAACGTTTATTCGTAGTAAATAACGGCAGCTTGCTTAACGCTCCTCGTATTGAAGTGATTGATTTTGCTAACCCAAATAACATTGCAACACTTGGTGCAATTGATATTAGCTATTACGGTGCAGGTGTTAATTCTGTCGCAGTATCAAACGGAAAACTTGCCGCTGCGATCGAGTCAGGCGTGAAAACTGATACTGGCGTTGTTGCTATGTTTAACACGAGTAGTTATGAGCTTGAAATGATATCTGCGGTCGGAGCACTGCCAGATATGGTAACTTTCAGTCCCGATGGTAAATTAATCATCACCGCTGACGAAGGCGAACCGAGTGAAGACTATAACGTAGATCCGCTAGGCTCTGTATCAATTATTACCGTGCCAACAATACAGTAGCTAATTCAGTTTTATTTAAACTTCATCTATAACAAAGGTCTCTATTGAGGCCTTTTTTATTAATATATTTAAACGATAAAAGCCCGACATTTTTATAATGCCGAGCTTTGGACTTTATTAAGGTTTCCATGAAACGTTATATGTAAAGTGACAACTCTTTACTTTTCGGTTGTCTTTGTTTTCTCTTTACGTATTTTTCGCTTTTCTTTTAACGTCATTTTTGCTGGTTTTTTAGCTTTTTCTTTACTCATTATAAATAACTCCAATTAAATATATAAAAATTAATAAATAAAAATTGAAATGATTTACTCTATATAATTCTCCTTACTATTAATTGCTAATATTTGCCAAGAGTGAAAACATCCATATTCTTTACACTCAA
>NZ_JACJFH010000132.1:0-8823 GCF_014164495.1 Pseudoalteromonas sp. SG41-5
TATTCAAGGTTTAGCTTGCTGGCGGCAACCAAGGGGCGGCTGCCGCCGACCGCCCCTAGGAACCCCACGGCGCCCCGAGCATCACGCTTAATCCTTCAATGCACAATTGATGTGAACGTAAACGCCGAAGATAGGCCGACTTTCACATTCATGTACGCTTCCCAGTTCGGCCATCCATGGCCTCTCGTTCAAAGCTGCGCTTTTCACTCATGGCCTAGTTTCGCCTTATCGCGCATTGCCTACATGGATGTAGGTACTTAGGATTTATCGGGAACAAAATCATGCTATGCGCGATATTACTCATCAATTGCTTATTTTCAGGGCGTGATGATGAGGGAAGGGTGTTAAACGCCAGATTGGTTTTTGGTCTTGGCAATATGCAAGACCTAGCCCCACGGTTTCCAGTCATAGAAAGC
Organism: Pseudoalteromonas sp. SG41-5; assembly: GCF_014164495.1. Lineage (NCBI taxonomy): Bacteria > Pseudomonadati > Pseudomonadota > Gammaproteobacteria > Alteromonadales > Pseudoalteromonadaceae > Pseudoalteromonas > Pseudoalteromonas sp. SG41-5. The sequence continues at coordinate 417 of NZ_JACJFH010000132.1, forward strand.
ACACTGCCTTTATGCACCTAATTAAGAATTACATTGTTTTGAGTGTTTTTTAACTAATTGATAATATTTAATAAGTGGATATAAGAAGATTAAAGCAACAAAAAATATGATGTTAGAAAATAACAACATTTCACTTCTAGTATAACCTCCAGCAGTAAACTCATAATAAAGCGCCAAAAGAACAGCTGTTATTTGAGCGTATATAATGAGTAACCAAATGATATGATGTAAAATATAACGTTTATATATAATACCTAAACATGCGCCGATAGTAAGAGTATCAAACGTAAATGTAAGACAACTCAGCCATGCTGGCTGAATTTTTTGCAAGCTTATATTGAAAAAGGAGTTATAGATGTCATAGCCTGTGGTAAGTAAAAGTAATAGGAGAAACAAGTACCAAAATATATTGCTTTTCATAGTATCAATACCAATAACCATAAGGTATATCGTTCGGATTTTTTGGTAGCTTTAACCAACCTTCACTGTCATCTATGTATCGTTTAGTAAAGTTTCTTCTTATCGCACCTGCTGGCGCAAGGTTTGCTAGTATTTTTAATAAATTGGTAGATTCATTTGAGCTGCGGCCATAAGTTTGAATCGTAAGTTTTATGGTAGGGTAAACTCTAGTATATGCTTCATTTGCATCTTTATGATTACCGATGAACTGGCGATATACGAAATGGCCTACTGAAGCGATTCTACCGGCAATACCTACTTTTTTCACAACACTCATTTCTTTTGATGAGCTCATAACTTTCCTTGTTCCTTTTTTGACCTATGCTGAAGTTCGATATTCTCACTTTTTTTTTGTAATGTAAACGAACAATTTTTTAAGGCTATGGGGCTTTCTGTTTATAAGCAGTTAACGCAAACGCGAAGATAGTCCAGACTTTCACGCTCCCCAGTTCGGCCATCCATGGCCTCTAGTTCAAAGCTGCGCTTTTCACCCATGGCAAGTCACGGTTTTCATTTCATTGCCTACATGGATGTAGGTACTTAGGATTTGTCGGGAACAAAATCCTGCCATGAAATGAATTACTCATCAATTACTTATTTTCAGTGCGTGATGACGGGGGAAGGGTTTTAAACGTGAAGTAGGTGTTTGGTCTTGGCTAAATACAAGAGCTGAGCTTGCGCAGTGAATCCAAGCATTCAAGAATGCTTGACCGAAAGTTTTTGTTGGCAAGTTTTTATATTTTTGATATTTATAGGTTTTATGCTTTTACAAATTATGATGCTTTATAGGATAGATAAAGTGGAAACTTTCCAGCTTCTATTTCGCAGTTACCTTTTATTGATCTAAAGTTTGTTGATTTAAGTCAATGTGTACTAATTAAGGCTAATTATCAGCCATTAGATAAGGATAGAATAAATGGATTCAATGCTCGAGTACTTGGGCTGGATATTTCTTATTATAATCCTTTTCATTATAGGAGGGGTTTTATTCAGGTGGGATAGAGAGAGTAAACATAAAAAAGGATTTGATTATGGGATAATAATTGCCGTAATAATACTTTGCTTATTCAGTAGTGTTAGCTTTTTTTACTTTTCTCGATTTAGTTTTAGTTTGGCAGAGCCTTTGAATAAGTGGGTTGATGCTGCCACTTACTTTAATAATGCCTTAAACCCAGTTTTATTAATCGTTACGATAATATTGCTCTACAGAACATGGAAAACGAGTAAATCAGAGCTTGAAGAAACTAGAAACTTAGTAAGTACCCAGCTTCTTCTTGAGCAATCTAATCGCCTCAGAGCTAGCTGTGAAAAATTGCAAAGCGTGATTAAAGCATCAATTAATAAATACGGTTTATTAAGCTCAGCTGTTTTATATTCATTTGAAAGAATGATTAATGAAATAGATCAAGGTGACAGTAAAGCTTTTATAAAAAATAACAGTTATAAGCAAAAGGAGGGAGTTGAATCTAGTTCTGAACTATTTACATCAGTACTCAGTCTCATTGAATCAGCAGATCTTAGTCATTACCTAAAAGACCCTGAGTGCAAGACTTTTTTAAAGCATGAATGTGAAGAGCTCGAGTATTTAAAAACCTTTGAAGACTTAATATCTGTGTTTGTAAACAAGCCTACTTCGGATGAAATTATCAGGCTCTATGCGCACTTATAATGAAAAGACGTATATTGATTTTATTCTAAAGGGCCCTTTTGCTGATTGGCGCGGCCATGTGTTGGGGGCTGATCAACGCGATGCTACAAAACAGCTTTTAAGTCACTTACAGAATCCAGTTATTTATAACCTACTCAATGAAGCGCAAGCCCCAGCAGTTAAGCAAGCAAACTTAGCTATTGCTCACCAATAAGCATCTAATGATCTTATTATTCTTAGCCAGCTCACCGAAACTTATTTAAGGATGGGAGAGTTTGAAAAAGCGCTGGTGATGGCAAGTAAACTTGAAAAAGCGGCTATTTCACAAAAAAATACCCAATATGTGGGGAATGCTTTACTCTTTCAAAGTGAAGTATTAACACGAAAAGAACTATTTGATTTAAGCGCCTTAAAGCTGGCAAATGCGATAGAACAATTTAAAATAATTAATGATTTACCTCGACAAGCCGACGCTTTGATTGCACAGTCGTGGATAGATCACAATCAGGCAGATTATAACGCCATTAAGCATAGTCTGCTTACATCAGCCAAATTAGCCTTTGAGGCTCACGATAAACAACGTGAGCTTGATGCTTTAACTTACTTATCTGTGTTGGCGCATAAAAATAAACAAGAAGACGACAAATACCTTTATTTAAGAGAAGCCGAAAGTAAAATGAAGGCTTACCAATTTCCTAGCTATCACTTGGCTATCATACCGTTTCACTATGCTATTTTTACTAAGAACCTCGAGGATAAAGAGCCTCATTTAAAACAAGTAATAAAACTAGCTACATTGACGCCTGAGTTTTGGGCTGCACGAACGAGTCGTAGGCAATTAATGAAATACTATATAAGTCAAAACCGCCTGAAAGACGCACAAGTACTTATGACAGGTATTACATTAGATAGTGCAGATAACTCTTACTTGAAAACGTTGTTAGCAGATGCGCAAAACGATACTGATGCATTTATTAGTCACGCAGAGCGTACTTTTGAGCAAGCACAATTGTCGGGTAATCTTCGTCTTAGTTTAGACATCGCACTATTGATTTGCGGCTCTGACAATACCCAAGTAAATTATGATTTTTATTCTCAATATATCAATGAAAAAGGCAGTGACTATTGGCGACGGATAAATGAGGAGAAGCTGACGTCTTTGAGTTTATGAATTGTACTAAGCGCTTACTTAAAAACGTAAAAGGCAGCAATAGTGCTGCCTTGACGCTTTATTAAATAAGCTAATTCTGTTTGAAGTTAACCCAGTTTAGCTTCCAGTTTTTATCACGTGATTGTATCGTCAATTTATTTTTCCCTTTGTTTAAGTAAATGGTAGCGCCTGATTGGGTTTGCCATTGATGATATCCACCCGTGCTTGTTACCTTTTCTGTGGCTAGCTCTTCATCATTCACTAATATTGCAAAGCCTTTTGTATCATCAGGAGCTGCTACTCGGTAGCTAAGCGAATAATGCCCTGATTTTGCGACCTCTAACTGATAGCTCATTATCGCCTTGTCACTTATGCCGCCTGGGCCCGTTAAATTGAATTTACCATCGATATCTGAGGTTCTTCCTACGGAGGAGCCGGTGATCTCACTTGCTGATTCGGCTTCCAATCTTCCAGGTGTTTGTACCCAAGGTGCTCGTGTTTTTACCGTATTACTGTAATCACTTTGTTGATGACGCCTAACCGCTACCACCGTGTATTCATATTGATGGTTATCGATATTAGCATCTTTAAATATTGTTTCTACTATGTTTGGTGCTAATAGTTTAAATGTGCTGCCTATCGCTGAGTTCCTGTAAACACGATAACTTTCAATATCTGTTTGTTCGCTCTTGTCCCAGCTTAAAGTAACAAGACCTTGTTGTTGTTTTATGGTTAAATTAGTGACCGTGTCTGGGTAGGGTAAAACCGCATCACGCCTTAACTGTTCACTGTGTTGCGCTATTTTTAGCGTTTTTTTAAACTGCTTGGTGTTGCCTCCCATTGCTGGGGCTGCGCCATCAAGTGCAATCCTAAATCCTTCTACTGCACCGATAAAGTCTTTACCCATGACGCCTCTTTCACTAACCGCAAATGTATTCCAATGCCAGCTACCACCTCGTGCTACGCGGAATTCACAATTCTCACTTGTCCATGGTTGGCCATTAGTGGGTGCATTTTTATAGTTTTTTTTGTAACAGTCAGCAGTAAATTCAACCACATTACTAATCATGTCATGTAGACCAAATGGATTTGGTTTATACATACCAACGATGCTTGCATAAGCTGAGTGATCAACACAGTTTGACTTACCATTGAAGAAGTTAACATAGCTGGTATTGGTATCGCGTTGTAGTATATTTTCGCCCGTTAAATCAGCCGTATTCTCGTATTCACAAACGAGGGTTTGGTCGGGGTCGTCACCAAAATAATATTTACTGTTTGTGCCTGCTCTTGCTGCGTATTCCCATTCAGCTTCACTGGGCAGGCGATAAGGGCGACCTGTTTTCTCAGCCAACCATTGAACGTAAGCATTAGCCGATTTCCAGCCAATACAATTAACGGGTTGAAAGTCACTGGTGTTGAGCGAGTTGTTTTCCCATGTGCCTGCTGTTGCTCCATAATTAAACCAGCCATTTAATTGATGGATGCATTTAGTCGGCATGTCATAGCCAGACTCTTTAACAAAGTGACGAAACTCTCTGACGGTTACTTCATATTTTCCTAAGCTAAACTCGGGTAGCGCTACCTTATGAACAGGCTGGGCATCTTCTTTATCTATATCGCCCATCTGAAAAGTACCCGCAGGTATCGTGACCATGATGGGTTCAATCAAACCACTGGTACTTTCATTTGCATAAACTGCAGGGCTATTAATCGACAAGAAGAGAGGAATTATTAATTTATTTATTTTCATTTAGTTTTCCTTTTTAATGAGAGAGTAATAGTGGAAAACTAAGCAATAAAAATCTTATAAAAAATCTAAATGGTGGAAAAAATAGAAAACACCTAGATGATTTTTTGATTAAAAGCTACAACTCTTTGTTTAACCAGTAAGAACTTAACTTCATATATCAAAGGTCTGGATTTATAATTTACCTATAGGTTGGATCTTAAGAAAATTTGAAGCTGAATGCTGAACAAAGCGACAAAGGGGTTAAGTTCTGAGGGATCGCCTTGATCCCCTAAGCACATTACTTTTGATAAGACATTCCATGTCGCGTTTGTTAACATTTATCTTGGCGTATGTATTCGGTGTAACGTTTTTTAGCGAATTCAATTACACCGTATTTTTTGCTGTTTGTTTTTTATACCGGAAAGTTCAGCACGCTCTCGTATAAATCGCTCTCTTCAATAAGATGTATTAACCGAATTTACTGCCAACTCACACTTAAATCTAGCGCTTCTCCTATACTCGAAGAACAAGGGCCAAAAACGGTATAGTCACCAATAATTCTCATAAATTTAGCCTGACGACTATTTGGCAGCGTTGATAAATCGAGTGTAGTATTAAGGCCATAAGGTTGCCCCTCTTCGACAAATTTATCGACGACAAGCTCATTAGCCTCATCACCATAAATTCCATTATCGTTGAGGTCAATCCAGACTTTCCATGAGGTAGATCGCTCTGTTACTCCAGTATCTCCTTGAATGTTGATGATAGTATTACTGGGATTTATCAGCTCTATCGGCATTTGGGTATAGTCCCATGCTGTTGAGTTATAATTAATGTCGTTGCCACCAATAGAAACATGAGTGATGTGCTTATCGACGCTAGCTGAGTTTATTGAGCAATACTGATCTGTTACCTGAATAAGCCGTTCAAAGGTATCTTGATCATCGGATTGATCAGTTACTGTCAACTTAATTAGGTAACTTCCTGATTCTGCGAAAATATGCTTAGGGCTGGCTTCTGTTGAAGTTTGACCATCGCCAAAATCCCATAACCATTGAACGACTTGACTCGTTGAGTATTGCGTGATGTCTAAGGGAACCCCCAAAATAATTATTAACGGTCCTTTTTCAGGTGTGTCGTACCGCGAAACTGGCTGGTATAATGCTAGCCATCGTTTCGTGCGGCTTGAGCCACAGGACTTTAAAATCCGTGTCCATCACAATCACGGGTCGGCAATCACTTGGCAGGATCAGTTTGTGCATTAAAAAAATTGTTTTTTGTACTTTTGGATAATGGTGCTAAAAGCTGAACGTGCTTTCCCGATAGGGGGCAAAGAGCGAGCTTTACTGAACCGTCGGTCAATACATTTAGTATCATGTTTTTCAGTTGTTTTTGAATTTAAATAGCGAGCGATATAAGTTAAGGTGCATTGCTGACAGTGCAAAAGAGATTTAACGGCAGCGACTAAAGTATTAAATCTAGCTTTATGGATTGGGTTGGGGGTGACAGCGCGGAGTATATTGTGCAAAATAGTAAAGCATTCATGGTCTTTCGTGCTGTTTTTTAGCGGTTCATAAAATCACAAAACACCATGATTGTTCCCGTACTCCCTAAATTTTCAATACTATTAGTTCATTGATATATAAGGCCAATTCTTGGGAAACTTTTGGGTATTAGGATAAAATAAATAACTGAACAAAGGACTCTGAGATAACGCATGAAAAAAGCCATATTTACCCTTGCCATTGGCGATAACCCAATGTATCAAGCCGCAATTTTGAGTTTTAAGCATTACGCCGAAAAAGTCGGTGCAGATTTAATAATATCTGACCAATTGCACTATCCGATAAAGATCGAAAACCCAACATATAATGCAAGCCCTGCGTGGACAGAAAAACTGAGAATAGGTGAGTTGCTCGAAACATATGACAGAGTGCTCTACGTAGACGCTGATGTTTTAATTACACCTCATGCTAGAAATGTTTTTGACCTTTATACCGATTTGCAAACTGCTTATTGGTTTGATGAAGGTATTATTCAAGAGCGTGAGCAAGATGTCGCAATGGTATGTGATGCGCTTGGAAAAGTCGACTGGCCGCTCAAGAGTAATCGACCTATTTATTACAATGCGGGTATCATTCTGACGTCTAGCCAATGCCCACTTTTTAAAAAGACTACGCTCGATGATTTACACAAGGTTTGTAATAAAATAACGCATTATGACCAGAGCTATTTCAATTATACACTCCATAAAAATGGCATCGCACATAGCTCATTTGACAAAGCTTTTAACCGAATGGATATGTTTGGCAAAGAAGGTTACTTAGATGCTGACTTTATTCACTACGCAGGTAAAGGATACGCCAAAAATAGTCGGCGTCGTGATATACAGTTTTTAAAAGATTTTGCCCAGCTATATAAAGGGTTGGTATCTGAGAGTGAAATTGAACAACTCAAAGATAAAGCGTGGGATAACTTTTTAAGCACGGTATACGCCAAATATCCGCTGCCCAATTGGTTAATTGAGCTATGTAGCGAGAGATGCATTGATCGCTAGTTTTTTATAAAACTGTGTTTATTTTGTTTTTGATTTGTTGGTTCTTTGTGCATAACATTCTGCGTGTTGATATGAAGAACCAAACTACTCACCCATTATTGGCTTTTTGCTGATTGTCGGGATACATCTGCGACCGGCATTAAATTAGTCAGACTTTAAATAAATATAATTTAATCATTTTATGTCCTCCTTAAGGATTTTGCAGTCTCTATCAGCGCCGTAATGAAAGTCGTCATCCCAAGCAATATAGTCACTAATTTTATTTTGGCTTTTCCGGTTAGCGTAAGCTCTATCTATCGTATTAAAGTATAAAACTTCGGGTTCTCTAAAGTGTGGGTGTGAATTTTGTAAATATCGAACACAGTAGCTTATGTTGATCATATCCAAAATAATCTGCTTACTGATCTCAGTATCTAAATTTGGTATACGCCCTTGTTCAATATCAATAACCAGTTGTAATGTTGAAGCTGCGCCTAAACTAAAGGTGATGAGCTGTGGAGAATCAAACTTTTCATACACATAGCGCTCATAATCATCACGAATACCGTTATCATTTTGGTCAACACCGTCCAGCGTTTTATAGTCGTCAGGGTGTTCAGGTGGTAAATCTGGGGTTTGGTAGAATGAATCTTTAATTTTTTGCCAACTACTATGAAGTTTAGGTTCGTTATTCTCATTCCAATAGCGGGCAAGGTAGTAGTCGGCTCCGTGTTTTACAAGGTTGCCACCTTGATATACTTTGTTTGCTTGCCATTTTTCTATCACAGTATTTTGCAGCCAAATCCAACCATCCCAATGGGGTTGGTTTTCTATCGGTTCAATGCCTTTAACCCAAAAAGCGGCAATAAATAAGCTGTTGTT
>NZ_JACJFH010000133.1:0-8594 GCF_014164495.1 Pseudoalteromonas sp. SG41-5
GTTGCGAGTTTGCGAGTTTGCGAGTTTGCGAAAGTATAAAAGCGTTGATTAATTATGCAAGTCAAGGCCCCCTAAATGCAAGTTAACGCAAACTTAGGGGGTCAATATGGTTTAAATAACCACGAGTTGACCGCTAATGGCACCCGCTTCTTTTAATGCTTCTAGTATCGCCATTAAGTCACCAGGCGCTGCTCCAACTTCGTTAATTGCGCGCACTAAATCGTCAAGGCTAACACCGGGGTTAAATACAAAGGCCCGAGAATCATCTTCGTTAACATCAATAATACTTTGATTAGTAACGGCAGTTTCCCCTTCACTTAATGCGTTAGGCTGCGATACATTTTGCTGTTCTGCGATCGTAACGGTAAGACCACCATGGGTAATTGCCGCCGCTTGTAACCGCACGTTTTTGCCGATCACTATGGTGCCAGTGCGTGAATTTACAATAATTTTTGCCGAAGTATCGGCAGGTTTAAACTCTAAGTTTTCAAGCGTAGACAAATAAGCAACACGCTGCGACGCATCACGCGGGGCAATAACACGAATTGAAGCGGCATCAAGGGCATGTGCACTGTCTGGGCCGATAAGCTCATTAATGGTTTGCTCCAAACGTTTAGCAGTAGTGAAATCAGGACGATTTAAATTAAAAGTTATGTAATCACCTTGCATAAAAGGACTTTTAATTGCCCGTTCAACCGTTGCGCCATTTGGAATACGTCCTACCGTGGGCGTGTTCATTACGATCTTACTACCATCAGCTCCTTCGACACCTAACCCGCCAACAATTAGACTACCTTGCGCGATAGCATAAGTATTTCCATCAACCCCTTTCAAAAAGGTTTGTAGTAATGTTCCACCACGTAAGCTACCCGCACTACCAATTGACGATACAGTAATATCGATTGTCTGCCCTGGCTTTCTAAATGCAGGTAATTCTGCATGCACAGCAACCGCTGCTACATTTTTGATTTTGGGTTTTAAATTCGATGCCATGGTAATACCAAAACTATTTAGCATGGCTTTAAAACTTTGTTCAGTAAAACGACTTTGCTCACCGGTGCCAGGTAAACCTACTACCAGACCATAACCAACTAACTGGTTTGAGCGAACACCTTCAACCATTGAGACATCCTTGATACGTTCAGCGCTAGCAATAGAATGCCAAGCTAATAAACATATACACAGCAACGCTTTCAAGCTATTCATATCAACATCCTTTAAAAAGGGAACAGAGAGCTAGTGAAGAATCGAGTTAACCATCCTGCCGTTTGAGTCTCTTGCATTTGCCCTTTACCAGAATACTGAATACGCGCATTTGCGATTCTGTTAGAGGTCACAGTATTATCTGCAGTAACATCTTGCGGGCGAACAAGACCTTCCAAACGAATAAATTCTTCGCCGGAGTTTAAAGTCAGCCATTTTTCACCACGGATCACTAAATTACCATTAGGTAATACCCGCATAACATTTACGGAAATATCACCAAATAAACTATTAGATTGATTTGACTTAGTATCACCTTTGAATTTAGCACCGCTGCCCACACCAAACTGAATACTATCGCCACCAATATTAACCGGTAGTCCGCCTAATCCAATGACAGGATCTAAGCTGGCATCACTTTGTTTATCCGTTTCAGTTTTAGCTGCTTTAGATGATTGCGTCGATTCTTGCAGTTTAACTGTAATAATATCTCCGGTGCGTAACGCTTTTTTATCTGAATATAAATCGTTTGATAAATTGCTATCAAACAATGAGCCTGTCGGCACAACTTGCTCTGCAGCAGGCTCTGGGTACATAGGAGCATAGTATGGATCATCTTGAACCACGCTGTGGTTTTGAGTCGTCATACAACCACTCAATATAAATGCACCCGTTAAGACTATAGATAAATTACGCATAACTTTGCTCCGAATTAGTTAAAGTTGCTGACTGATGTAACTCATCATTTCGTCAACCGCTGAAATCACCTTTGAATTCATTTCATAGATACGTTGAGTTTCAATTAGGTTAACTAACTCTTCGGTTACATTTACGTTAGAGGTTTCAAGTGCGCCTTGGACAACAGTGCCTAATCCTTCTAGACCAGGGTTACCTTGTACAGGTGCGCCACTGACGGCCGTTTCGGTATATAAATTTTGGCCTACAGGCTCTAGACCTGATGGATTGATAAAGTCACTGATCGTTAACTGACCAATCACCACATTCTCAGGTTGTCCTTCTATTTTCACAGACACCTCACCATCTTGTGATACGGTAATTGACTTCGCATCATCAGGTACATTCATTTCTGGCTGCACAGGAAAACCTGCACCAGCAGTAACAATACGACCATCCTCATCCGTGGTAAATTGACCATTTCGAGAATAGGCGATATTGCCATCGGGCTGTAAAACTTCAAAAAAACCTGGCCCTGATATCATCCAATCCAATGAGTTTTCAGTGGTTAACATGTTACCTTGAGAAAAGTTCTTCTGATTAGCAACTACTTTGGTACCAGCACCAAGCATCAGACCAGAAGGCATCTCTGTATCTTGTGATGAACGCCCCCCTGGCTGATTAATATTTTGATAAAGCAAATCTTCAAATACAGCACGACTTTTCTTATAACCAACAGTACTGGCATTGGCTAAATTATTTGAGATAACCGAAATATCGGTTTGTTGAGCATCAAGCCCCGTTTTACTTATCCACAATGCAGGATTCATATTAATGTCCTCTCAATAAAGTTAAACAATACGCAGCAATTGAGTTTGACGTTCGTCAATTTCTTCAGCCGTTTTCATTAACTTAACTTGTAATTCAAATTGGCGTTGATGGCTTATCATATCCACCATCTCATGTACCGGATTCACATTTGACATTTCCAAAGTGCCACTCATTACTTTCACATCATTAGAGATGTCACAAAATCCACATATACCATTTTCCAGTAATTCGGGTTTTGGTCGAAATAAGCCATCATTGCCTTTTTCAAGCTCAGAATTATTTGCCTTAATTACCTTCAAACGGTCAACAACTTCTAAAAAGTTAGCCGGCGCACCTTGCGGGCGAACTTGGATTGAACCATCGTCACTAAATTCGACTTTCTCCACTGGCAATGGCAAAATAATCGGTCCACCTTCGCCAATAACTTGACGCCCGTGACTGGTGATCAAAGCGCCATCAGGGGTGATATTCAACGTGCCAACTTTAGTATATGCCTCATTCCCTGAAGCATCTTGCACTGTAAGCCACCCTTTATCGCTCATAGCAATATCAAGATCACGTCCAGTTTCAACAATACCGCCGGAAGTCATATTAGAGCCTGGCCGTTCCTGCATAGTAAAAACACGTGTCGGTAAGCCTTCACCAAAAGCTTGCATTGAGCGCGCTTGCGCGAAGTCAGCTTTAAAGCCTGTGGTATTGGCATTTGCTAAATTATTTGCTTTAAGCTCTAGGCCCCGCAAACTTTGCTTAGCTCCAGACGCTGCAATGTAGACCATCTTGTCCATAACATCGACTCACGTTAAAAATCTATAACATGACAAATGCAAGATAAGTGCCACAATAAAATGACGTAATAAATTACAAAATATAATCAAGCACAAATAAAAAAGGCTGCTAATAAATAGCAGCCTAGGTGTCGGATTGTAAAAAATATTAAAACGAGATTAACGGATCTGCAAAATAGCTTGCTGTAGTGTTGAATTCACTTCGAGTGCACGCGAGTTAGCTTGGAAGTTACGCTGTGCGCTGATCAAATCAACAAGCTCATTGGTTAAGTTCACGTTTGATTGCTCTAATGCTGATGAGCTAATCTTACCAAATGCGCCTGAATTTGCTTCACCCGCTACAGGGTCACCTGAAGTTAAACTTTTCTTCCATGACGTATTGCCTACTTGTTGTAACCCCTGTGAATTGGGAAAACGGACTAACGCAACTTGACCTAGGTAGTTAGAGTCACCATTACTATAAGAAGCAACAATTTTTCCATCAACACCAATGTCTATATTTGCCAACCGTCCCACAGCAGCACCATCTTGAGATAATACTTTATTTTCAAACTTGCCTGCATGCTGGGTCGGGATTTTTGCAGAGGTACCTGCTTCATCACGCCAGTTGATAGTTACATTATTAGGAAAGCTAGCACCATTGCTTAAAAACCCTGTCAAATTAGTGCTATCTAACACAACAGGGTTAAATGTATTGCCTGTATTTGCGGTACCATTGGTGTTAAGTGGTAAGCCGTTCGCATCAAACTGAAATGTTGAAATTGGATTAAATGGTCCAGTAGCGCCTTGCGAGCTTCCATCAGGATTGAATGCTTGACCGTCTAACGTGGCATAGGTTTGCCACTCATTAGCATTACCTGTAACAGCTGCATCCGTTTTCACAAAAAACAATTGCATAGTATGCGGCTCACCTAGCGAATCATAAACATTGGTTGAGGTAGAGTGAGTATATGACCCTGATTGAGTTGGATCAAATGGTGTAATAGTCGGTGTATCTTTGGTCGAATCCAATCGAAATGACGAATATACACTTGAGGTAGCCCGCGGGGAACCTGATGAATCAGGAATTTGAATCGCCCCAGAGGAGGTTAAACTTACTGATGTTGCATCTCCACTAATTTCATCAACAGGAAAGCCTTGTAAGTAATTACCTTGTGCGTCAACGATAAAGTTATCTTTATCTAATTTAAACGCCCCTGCACGAGTGAATGTTTTATCTTGTGAGCCTAACTCATTGCTAAGAGCAAAGTATCCTTCACCTCCTATAGCAAGATCGAGTGAATTTTTAGTGCCTAATGTTGAACCTTGATGAAACTGCTGTGCTACAGATGCTGTTTGTACACCATCACCATTTTTAGTTTTACCCGAAGAAAAAACTGATGATGAATAAACATCGGCAAACTCAGCTCTCGATTCTTTAAAACCGTAGGTATTTACATTAGCGATGTTATTAGCAGTAACATCCAAATCTTTTTGTGCGGCAGCAATGCCAGTTAATGCAATATTAAAACTCATAATTCACCTCTAACCTATAAAATTTAGCCAATAGGCTAAAAAATAAATAAAATTTATCACGCAATTTCTGCTACATCAGACAGCTTAACTGCCCCTTCTTTAGTATTAATAATAATACCGTTAGCGCCATTAATATTGACGCTATCAATATTTTTATAAGAGGCCATGGGTAAACTAGTAAATTCTTCGCCCATGTTGCCCTCTGCTTTGATATTGTATTCTCCTGGCGGAAGGCTCTCACCGTCTTTATTTTTTCCATCCCAGTTAAAACGTAAGCCACCAGCAGGTTTATCACCTAACTCAATTATTCTCACTAGTTGTCCGGAAGCATCTGTAATACTGAGCCTTAAATCTTTAACGGGACTTTCAACAGCAATCATGCCAGAGACATCACCACTGCTGTTAAGATCTAATGTATCTGATTCAACTAAAGCTTTTTTACCTACCAGAGTTGATGCTTGCAACGCTGAGTTAGAGGTCATTGAAGCAGCTAAAGACTCAAACTTTGAATTTAAATTTGAGATACCTTCTGCCATGGTAAAGTTCGTCATTTGTGCAATCATTTGGTCGTTGTCCGCAGGTTTACTGGGATCTTGAAACGACAGTTGCTGCGTTAATAATGAAAAGAAATCTTCTTGCGTTAATGCATCACTTTTCTTTTCACCAGTCTTTTCGTCAGCCTCTTGTTTACTCGGCCAACGAAGCGAATCTATATAGCTCGATGATGCAGTATTTATGTCGTTACTCATAATCTAACCCTCAATTACCGCTGCCCAAGCAACAGTGTTTTACTTAACATTTGCTTCGCTGCATCAGCAACTTGCACATTGGTTTGATAAGAGCGTGAGGCGGAAATCATATTAGCCATTTCTTCAACGACATTAACGTTAGGTTTGTAGATATAACCATTTTCATCCGCACTGGGGTGATTTGGGTTATATTCAATTTGCAGTGGTTTATTACTCTCTACAATGCCTAGTACTTTAACGCCAACAGACGATCCCTGCGTATTACCAGTTGATTCTGATGCTTTCATCAGTTCAGCTGCAAAAACAGGGTGACGCGCCCGGTAAGTTTTGTCTTGGCTTGAGCTAATGCTATTGGCATTGGAAATATTACTTGCGGTGGTGTTCAAACGCACATTTTGCGCACTCATACCACTACCTGAAATATCAAAAACGTTATATAAACTCATGCTTAGGCTCCTTGACTACCGAGGGCTTTTTTAAGGCCTTTAATTTTACTACTCATAAATTGCAGGCTTGCCTGATACTCTAATGAGTTCTTTGTATACAAGTTTCGTTCCACTTGTATATCAACCGAGTTACCATCACCTGTATCTGCTTGATTTGGCGAACGAAACATTTCACTATTACCGATATAACGACTACCACCTGCAATGTGATTCGGGTTAGTTGTTACCATGTTATTGCCGCCTTGCTGGTGGCTTTTTGCCGCTTTCAATGCTGAGGCAAAGTCGATATCCTTCGCTTTATAGCCCGGCGTATCAGCATTAGCGATATTGGTTGCTAATAACTCAGCACGTTGCGAACGGATCAACATTGCATGAGGATGAACCCCAAATGCTTTATCAAAACTGATAGCCATAACCATCTCCAAAAAATTGACTTAAGATGATTAATGCAAAAGGTGAGCCAACTAGGTTAGTGTTTTATGATGTGTTTAATTTTTGATTTAAAAAGAAAAACGATGTGGAGGCACATCGTTTTATCGTATTCTAGATTCGGCTTTACTACCGATGAGACTTGAGTTACTTGCGTTTTAGCGCGTTATTTACGCTGGTAAGTTATTTCTTTTGATAAATAATACCAGGATTACAGCGTACCATATCAAACTCGTTACTTAACCCTGACATAGACTCTGAAGCACCTAAAAATAAATACCCCTTAGGGTTAAGTGCTTGAGCAAACTGAGCAATAATTTTGGCTTTCACCTCAGGTGCAAAATAAATCAGCACATTACGGCAAAAAATAATATCAAATTTGCCCATTAGTGCGTATGAATCTAATAAATTAAGGTGTCGAAAACTCACTAATTTTTTTATTGAGTCGTTAACTTGCGCCATCCCATTGCCGCTATCTTTGAAGAACTTCTTCCTGCGCTCTACCGACAGCCCTCTAGCTAAAGCAAGAGAGTCATATTCTGCATGTTTACACATATCTAACATAGTATTAGAAATATCGGTGCCGATGATCTGCGCGCCCATTTTTAATACACCCGGCTGCTTAGCTTGAAACTCAGCGACCGACATGGCAATAGAATATGGCTCTTGTCCTGAGGAACTTGCCGCTGACCAAATTTTCAACGGTCGACGCAACTCTTTATGCTCTGGGAATAACTTACTTTGTAATAGTTCAAACGGGTATTGATCCCGAAACCATAAAGTTTCATTGGTCGTCATAGCATCAACAACTGCGGCACGTAACTGCCGCTCATGCGGACTCAGTGTTTTACTGACCAATTGTGACAATGACTCAACATTGAAACGAACCATTAGCGGAGCAAGCCTGCTTTTGACTAAATAAAGCTTATTATCACCCAAAACAATGCCACATTGTTGCTCTAAAAAAGAACGAAACTGATCGTACTCGCTTTGTTGTAAATGCTTATTTTCCAAAGTAACACCGCCTTTTCAAATTAGTCACAATGAACCCATTTTTTCACTGCTGTAGCTAACTCATCCGGATTGAACTTAGCAATAAAGTCATCAGCCCCCACTTTTTCAATCATCGCTTGATTGAACACACCACTGAGTGATGTATGCAGAATAACATGTAATGGGGCTAACTTTGGATCTGCTTTTATTTCAGCCGTGAGGGTATAACCGTCCATTTCTGGCATTTCAACATCAGAGATCAATAAACCAACTCGCTCGGTAATATCATGCTTACAGTCAAGTGCAGCAATTTCCCGGAGGCGAATTAATGCTTCTTTCCCGTTTTTAGCAAGCTCAGTCTGCACGCCTAACGGCTCTAGAGCACGTTTGACTTGATTACGAGCAACGGCAGAGTCATCGGCAATAAATACGATGCGCTCACCTAAGTCTTTTTGAATTTCACCATCATTAGCTATTGCTGCACTGACTTCAGTATTTACCGGGCAAATTTCATTTAATATTTTTTCTACATCAAGAATTTCGACTAACTCATTTTCAATTTCTGTCACTGCTGTTAAATACGAATATCTGCCAGCCCCAGACGGTGGCGGCATTATTTTTTCCCAATTCATATTTACAATTCGCTCAACGCCGCCAACCAAAAAACCTTGTACGGAGCGGTTATATTCAGCAATGATAATAAAACTATCTTTAATATTCTCGATCGCAGGGCCACCTACAGCCATTGATAAATCAATAACAGAAATAGTTTGCCCACGTATATGTGCGACACCTCTTACATAGGCATTCGACTTCGGCATGTTTGTTAAAGGAGGGCATTGCAGTACTTCTCTCACTTTAAACACATTAATACCAAAGCGCTGCCGCCCTCTTAGCTTGAATAATAATAATTCAAGACGGTTTTGCCCAACCAATTGAGTACGTTGGTTAACTGAGTCTAAAATGCC
>NZ_JACJFH010000134.1:0-8346 GCF_014164495.1 Pseudoalteromonas sp. SG41-5
TAGCACTAGGTTCGCACCTGTATATAAAGTAAAACTTCATAATCAGCGCCTCACCACCTTGTTAAAGCACCGGCAAAAGCTGTTGCAGCAAGGGGCGTTTTCGTTGGCACGTTTTAGCGTGATCGACACGCAAATGCTCAATCATTTATATACCTTAAGTGAGTTGGCAGGCGAAGCGCCAACAGATTATTTTTCAGCGCAAAACTTAACCCAAGTAAGCGAGTTAACATGGCAGGCTTTGTGTGAACTTGCACAGCAAAATAGCGAACATAGTGAAGTATATCGTTTAATAGCGGCTGATTTATTCATTACTGCTATTGATGACTTTACTGCCTACTTTCATAGCTTAAGAGGCAGTGAGCAATTAGCGCAGTGTGAATTACTTCAACATAATTTAAAGCATTGGCAGCTTAACGATTTAAAAGCGCTACGCACCAGTGTACTTGAGGGTAAAGAAAAACCCCAAAACGTGGTTAAAACCTTATTATTTTCACAACCTCTTACAACCAGTGAATTACTCGCAGCGGTATTACACAAAGATTTTGAGATTGCCTTTGCTGCGTTAGTAAATAGTTATTGTGCTGGGCATGACGATGTAAGCGATAAGCTATTTAAAGTGTTTGCAAAAACCGCAGATGAACAGCAAAAAGCACAATTACTCGCTTTAGCGGGTTTACTTAATGACACGCGTTGGTACGAACCCTGTGCATTATTTTGCAAAGCAAACCCAGAGCATTGCTCGTTTGTATTAAGTCATTTTGTTTATAAACAAGCGCTGCCATTAGTGATGGATTTAATGACCATCGCAGTAACACAACCAAGTGCTTATGCAGCGTGGCTCACATTAACAGATAGGCCGCTTGCCAAAGCTGAAAAAATGTCAGTCGTCAGTGATAACAATGCAGTAAAACCGCAAAGCGGCATTAACCTTGATGATGCCGAGCACGTAAGGCAAGCGTTTGCAATGCAAGCAGGTGAGCAACTTTTAATGGGCATTAGTTTTACCAAAGCCAATAGCGCACAAAAACTCGCTAAATTAGCAGGCTCTTTAGTACAACGTGTTATTGCCCCACATTTTGATTTAACAAGTGCATGTGGTTTATTTCATGTCCAGCAAAGTGCATCGCAGTGGCAATTACTGTTAAGTGAAAAAGTGGAGAACGTTCATGCTTCATAATCTTTCTCCTTGGCAAGCCAGTACGTTTAGCGGCTGGTTAGAAGACAGTACTGAAGGTCAAGTGGTGGTGGTAAAACAAAGCTTTGAGTTTGATGAGCAAGGCAACGTTACAGCCATTGAACCCGGTCCTGAGATTGTTATTGCTGATGATTACCAAGGCGATCCTAACAGCTCACCGATTTGTGAAGTAAACGAGCAGGTGGCTTTTAAGTATGGCTTTGAAGTATATGGTAATTGCACTGCTTATCCGCCAAAAGGAAAAGACGCGCGCGTTATTGAGGTTGATCTGGGTCTTGATTCGCCTTCGCAACCTTTGTTTAAAAAGCGTTTACGTGTAACCGGAGCGCGTTATTGGCGACGTTCGTTGCTTGGGCCAGTAGCTACAGATCCAGATATTATTACCCCAGTGGCACTCAATTATATGCAGGCTTTTGGTGGCAAAGAGCTAAATAACGAGAGCAACACGTTCTTAGAAAACCCAATCGGCCGTGGTTTTAAACTTAAAAATAAGCACGCGGTTGGCCAGCAGTTACCCAGTGTTGAATACGCTAACTCATTACTTAGAAAACCTAGCCACAGCACACCGGTCGCAAGCTTTTCGGCCATACCAAGCCATTGGTCGCCACGAGTTGAACGCTTACCAGAAATAGACGAAACAGCACTTATGGCGGGAGAGTACCCGTTTAAAACAACACAGCCAAAAGATTTATACAACACAGCGCCCATTGATCAGCAAGTTGCAGCCGAGTTTGGCAAAGGCTGGGCGTGTCAGTTAACAGGGCTTTATCCATTACAACAATACGGACAACAACAACGTATAGAACTGCCGTACCAAAAACCTATTGTGGAAGTGGTAAATACACTAGCCCGAGAGCGGCTAACCATGCGCTGCGACACCTTAGTAATTGATTCCGACGCCCAGTGTTTTTCTCTGCTTTGGCGCGGTCATATTAGTCTTGAAAAAGTAGGCGCAAATAGTCAAATACTCGTTGCCTCAGAACAAAATAGCGGTAAAGAAAATTAATATGAAACAACTTACTTTTGACAGTCTTTATCATATTAATGCTGCCGGCTGTACATCAAGCAGCTTGTATACTGCAGTGGCTAATAAAATGCTTTTTTCTAAACCAAGTAAAGCATTAATTCGATGTGATATTAGTTTAGATGCGCCGTATATTTTTGTTGAAATAGACGAACTTGCGCAACTCGATAGAGTCACGCGCTGTTTATTAATGCTCTCGCACCTACTTGAGCAAGTTGATATAGCCACGTTAAGGCAAACAAACCGCATTAGCCAAATTGTATTTTTACTGCCCGTTGATGAAATTGAACAGCCACTGATAAGCGATGAAACACTCGCTGAGCTACTCCAAGAGTGTATTGCAGAACAAATACCCGCCTATTCACAGATGCCAACATGTGACTTAACCACCATAAACAACGACACCTTAGTAATCGCTGTGGATTCATGTAATAGCTATCAATATGTGAGTGAACAAGCTAAACGCTGCACCGTGCAAGTATTAAACGGCCCACCGGGCGTTATATATGGCGAAGGTGGATATGCACTGTTAATACACCGGCAAGGCAAGCTTACCGCGCAATTATATGACGGCCAAATGACGGCTCAATTAGCGCAGGCCAATTGCACCAGCCAAGACCGTTATTTATTTGCGGGCGAACAATCACTTACTTGGCAAAAAAAATGGTTTGCTTACACACAAAAATTGTACAAAAAAGGCCAGCCGCTCATTGAGTGTGCAGAGTTAGCAACGACGATAGGCCATCAAGGTAATGCAAACTCATTAGCGGCACTTACACTAGCACAAAGCTATTTATGCAACCCGCTTACGCGCTCACTTGAGCAGGTATTTGCTATTTTTAATGCACCTAATGAGCAGCTAGTCAAAATTTCAAGGAGTGAAAAATAATGCCTTATATTAACGCCGCAGCAGGCAAACAAACAGGCAGCGTACAATATGATATTGATGCGCTGAGCGCTGATGTGCGCACCGGTGGCTCAGTAACATGGCGACATAACAACTCAACATTGCTAGGGCTTAACAATAGCGCCCGCAGTAATGGTGCGCTAGGTAAAGCTAACGGTATCGCTATTTTTGAAGATAAAGCCAGTGGTGACGCCGCCTTTTTAGCTGAGATTGCCAGGCCAAAATACCGCGAGAAAACCCTCGGTGAAATGGTAAATATTTTTATACCTGATTATATTATTCCACCGCCACAATGGGATAGCCAAAAAAACGAACCAAGGCTGCCATGGAATGAACCGCAAACTAATATGGATGTAAATAAACCCGTTAGTAACGCGCAAGCATTCTTAGATTTAGTATCAACGCATTTAGGTTGGCAAGCCGGTAACCAAGAGCAGCTTATTAAAGATACAGCTTCACAAGCACCACAAGTACAAGCTGTATCGGGGCAAAATGTGCTGATAAATGGTCGCACCGCTGTACATCAAGATAGTGGCGGCAAACTTATGACGGTGGATGTCTGCTTAACCACAATTGGGACTAGCGTTGTACCAATTCCATACGCAAATAAAGCGCAATCAAGTGACGTTACAGATGTTGCCAGCTCAGTAAAAGTCAATGGCAATGGCGCCGCTAATATAAATAGCACTTTTTCACAAAGCTCAGGTGACTCCCCTGGTGATAAAAAAGGCGTCGCGAGTAAGAAAAACGACGGTGAAGCTGAATTTATCATGGGCTCGTTTAATGTATTAATTGAAGGTAAACCCGCTGTACGCCAAGGTGACCCGATGATCTCTAATTCTAAAAACACCCCACCTGCGCCACTTATGCAATCCGGCGGCCCCGCACCAAGGGGATTGAGTGTGCAAGTGAGGGATAGTTTGAGTGATGCAGAAACAACACATGGAGCGAGTATTTTAGTCAAAGGTGTTGATAGTAACGATGCATCGCTTGGTGCAATAAAAGCGACTCAAGGTGCAAGTGAGCAAAAAGTGCCAATCGCAGATAAGCAAAATATCAGTGGCAAAAACGCGTCAATTAATTTTACAGCAGGTGCTTAATATGGGATTAATTAAATTAGATTCGGAGATAAAGGGTGAATGTGGGAGTTCATATATACCTTTCGGCTATACACAACCTTATACTTTAGATAATCCGCCAAGTGATGACAATAAAGCGCAATTTATTTCGGTAAAACCAACCGTTTTTACCGAGGCGTCCCTTGATAAAAACAAAGCTAAACCTGCGCAATTTCAAGTGTTAGGAGAAGACGAACGACCTGTTAGTAACTTAAACGGCTTTTACTATATATTCGTTAATGGTTATTTATGGCGTGAAATTGCAGCTGTTGACAATGGTTGTTTATCTGAAGTTGATTTGGCAACTGAATTTGGCAAAAACGAGCGTTCATATTCGGGTTTAGTTACCCAAACAATCTTGCTGCCTAAGAAAACAAATGGTTTAAACTGTGAGCCAGGTTCACTTAGTGACCCCACGGTACAAGTTGCTTTTTCCATCGCCCAATGGTCATGGCAGTATATTGTGAGCCTCGGCGGACTGTACAAAGATGATCCAAGACAAAAAAGTGCTAACGCCACTTCACCTACACATGTTGAAGACCAGGGATTAGCTGATTCATTACGAAACGCTCGCTGTCAACAAATTGATTTAGCAGTAGCAGAGCGTGAAGGGCAAATTACAATACATGACCCAGGTGGCATAGCGCTTTCTCTGTTAAATAAGTGCCAAGTGATTTTTTTACAGCTACAGCTTGAGAATAAAAAGCTAACAGATAAGAAACATTATGATTCAGGTGTGTTGGCTTATCAAGCGATGCTAAATGATGATTTGCATGAAAAAGTGATGCGCGATCATTATATATTCCCACATCGAACTTCGATGACTCCTATAAAAACCAAAAAAGAGGGATATGCAGACTTAAGTTCTGGTGCAAAGTTTTTACGTAGTGGAGCAAAGCATCTAGACAAAGAATATCTAGAGCAATACTTGTCAAATGACAAATTAGAGAAATATTTAAAGGAGTTACCAATAGCACAAAAAGAGTTTGTTGATTTTTTACAAGACTTAAATAACGACTCATCTTTAACTTCTAAGCAAAGTGATTATATTGGTTTAGCTCCAGTAATGAATGATTGGGTAGCCCTTGAAAATGTAGATTATTTATTTGGCTTTAATTTTATTACTAATGTATTAAATATACTGAGTATCGACGATGTTTCAACTGGTGTATTCAGGCCTTGGAAAGAAAAGTTACCTGCTGAAAACGAGCGTAAAAAGAATATAAATAAAGCCACAAGTGCAATAGAAAGCTTTTTAAAAGCAACGTTTGAGCAAGGCAATTGGTTATCTGACTGCTTTATGATCCCAGAAGGTCACTTCGATATAAATCAGCCGGGGAGTGTTGTATTAAACACCTTGCCGGAAGAAAAAAATAACGGCGAAGCTAAATTTAGATTTGAAGAGTTTAAGCGCATTCATAAAAAGTTGATAGAAGAAAAACAAGAGCAAGACAGCTTATTAGCTAATAAAGGTTTAAAAGAGTTTTTTGGTAAAGCTAAAGATGCGGTGGGCTATTTAACTGCCGCATGGGGGCGAGTTGCGAGTCAATATCAAAACGGCGTTTTAAAACCGCACACTGTAAAAATTAGAAACTTGATGGTCTCTTATAATAAAGCGCTTGGAATTAGTGACTTTGCAGATATACATGTTAAACAAGCTGGTGCTGTATTAGGTGATAACCCATCAGTAATTGGCATTACGAACTATAAGCGTACGCAAAAAAACAGGCAGCAAAGGCGTGCAATGCTACGTGAAAGCGTGAAAAATCCGCCACCAAATGCAGTAACTATTTACGATAGTAAAGAAAATGTAATCGCAGCTGAAGACCCTAAAGCATTTGGCAGCAACAAAGGTTATTTTAACCCTAAAAACTGGACTGACTATAATGACTTAATCGGTAGGTATGATTCGATCGAGGGTGAGTTAGTAGTAGTACCTAAAGCCAACAGGTATGCGCTCTATTATGATAACCCAGACTTTAAACTAGGAGCTGTGGATACTGTTAAGCTCAAAGGCACGAAAATTTTAGAGCACAACTTACCAATGGTGATGTTAGCATTTGAAATGTTTAATGCTAATGAAATGATTAAAAAATTTAAGGCAGGAGACAAGGTAGATGCTAAGTTTCTAGCCGATTCATTGAATGTTATTTTCAGTCTAGCTACTCTTTCAGTTGAAGCTGCTTCATTTAAGATTCCAAGATTGTCTAGTTTCTTAAAGACAGAAATCGATCTAATTATTAAATCAGTACAAGTTACAAAAATAATAGGCTCTGTTGGTCTAATCTTAACATTGGCTATTACGGTTTTGGATGTATACAAATCTTCGCAGAAAAATGATATGGATGCAGCATTTTTTCATGCATTAAGTGGAGCTGTCGCTGTAGCTGGTTTTATATATCTTGGTGCTGCTTTATTTACTACACCTTTAGGGTGGGCAATAATCGCAGTCGGTTTGATCATTGCAATTATTGCTATATTAGTCACCGATAATGAATTAGAAACTTGGACTAAAAATGGCCCATTTGCAAAAGACGCAGATGACCGTTGTAGCGGTAGTTATAAAAAATGGCTTGATCAACCAAAAGAGTGTTACGCCGCATTAGTAGGTACACTGATGAACCCAAGTGTCACATTAGGTCTAAAAAAACTCACCGGTACCCATTGCCAATTAACTATTGATATAGACACACCAAATTTTGCTTTAGGGCAATCAGAGGTTTTCGTTCAAGTTTACCAGATAGAAGATGAGGGAGTTTTACACTTTGAGCAGGAATTCCGTCACGATCATAAAAATTGGCAAATAATCCAAAAAGAGAATACTGAATCCGGTGCCATCACTGGGTTCAAATATACCATACCGATATTATCAATGTGGCCAAAACACTTTGAAGTCGATTGGCAAGTAAAAGTACAATATCGCTTAGATAAACATGTGACCCTGCCTTATGTGGACATTGATGAGCGAAATGAATGGGACGACGGCGAAGTGCCCGATAAGGCATGGATAATAAAGGAAATAGAATATGCTTGAGCAGTATGATTTAGCAGCTTATAAAGGTACGCAAAATGAAAGGTTTAGAAATGAAATAGCTAAAGATGAACGTGACTCTATGTATTGCCGTTATCAGAGTAAGCAAGCAATATACCCAAGAGGGAAAGTGTATGGGCATTGTTATGACAGTAGTCAAAAAAACTTTTATAAAAACAACCTAAATGGTAGGTATGAAAAGTATCGTTCTATTTTTTGTGCAAAGACAAGTAACTTAACATTAGCTCTATCAACGAATCCATCCAATATAATTGACTTGATAATATTTTCATGGGTCTTATTACATTTTATAGCCTTGTTATCAGCTTTTCTTATTCCTCTATTTGCATTGTTACTAGGTTCGGTTAGTTTGGCTGGAGATATTGTTACTATGTTATTTTGTTATTTAGTAGTTTCAAAATCATTAAATTTCATTATTTGGCCATTTATAAGAAAAAAGTACAATCTGGCTGTTATATTTAATCGGGTAACAGGAAAAATGGCAATTCCTACAAGTGACGCAAAGAGCTTAGACGAATTACCATTTGAAGAATTCAATGCGCATTACAAAGTGGCCCATAATCCTAATAGTGGCTTCCCAAATAGAGGTTTTACGCTTTTACATTTTAAAAAAAGTATGAGATATGAAAAAACGTATGCTAATCAGGTTGCTCCTTCATTAATCCATTGGGAATTACTACAAAACTTTATGGATGTTACTCAACCATTAGCCGATATTCCGCAATTTGAATATTACCGTGAGTTTGATAAAACCACCGCTGAATTTGATAGAGCCAATGGCCGCCCTAAGTATTTTTGGTATCGCGTTGACAAATCATTTTTAAAAGAAATGTCTAAAGCCGATGATGAGCTTTTAAAAGGATTTAATGACGAAGAGCAGCTTGATAACTTATTGATGGGTAAACCTATTAAAAAGCTAACACCACCGGATATATTTAAATTCCCATGGAAATATGCGGATAATATAAAAGCTGAAAGCGAGATTAAATTTGGCAAAACGTTGTGGCAAAAATTCACTTCATTTTTAATGATTGATTTGTAGTTAAACAA
>NZ_JACJFH010000135.1:0-8236 GCF_014164495.1 Pseudoalteromonas sp. SG41-5
GAAGAGCTAGAGCTTGTTGAAGAGCCAGAGCTTGTTGAAGAGCCAGAGCTTGCAGCAGAGCCTGAGCTTTTAGATGAACTTGGATCAGAGCTTGAAGGTTTAGATGATGATTTATTTGCACAAACGAGTGAAGAATCAAGCGACGATTTACTTGATGAAGATGATTTACTTGAAGAATATAATGATCCTTCACTAAAAAGTGTTGATGATTTACTCAATGAACTGCAGCAAGAAGACGATTACGTAGAGCCTCCACAATGGTCTGATGTTGATGAACTCAACGATGATATCGAAGAGGTTGAAATAGATCTGGGAGATGATCCGCTTGCAGATGAAGAGCTCGGTGATGAATTTGATTTAGCACTGGAAGACGAACCTCTTAGCAATGATACAGTAACACCAAGTTTAGAGCTTGATGATTATCCAGACCTTGAACTCGATGATGAAGAGATTGATAGTGACGCAGAATTAGCCGATGAGACTGAGCTGGAAACGTCGGGAGCAGATACTCCAGAGCTGAAGCTTAGTCAAGCTGAGCAAGATCTTGCTAATGCAATGGCGGGAGGTCACGATTTAGATAGTTTAGAGCAAGATTTTGATGATGAATTATTAATCGAAGATGAGCTGATTACTGAAGATGAGCCAGTTGCTGAAGACGAACTAGTTACTGAAGATGAAGCAGTTGTTGAAGATGAACTTACAGATGCGTTAGAAGATGAATATCATGGTGATTTCGCGACTGAACTTGAAGATCCACTGGAACAATCGTTGTCAGATGATCAGCTTGATGATGATTTTATGGCTGATCTCACCCAAACAGATTTTGATGCATTGCTTAGTGAGTTGGCTGAACCTGAGTCTTTAGAAATAGATGATAGCAGCGAGTTTGAAGTTGATTTCAATGCGTTACTCAGTGAAGATCTTGCTGCACTTGAAGAGCTTTCAGTACCTGATGATGTGCCGTCGGCGGAGCAATTAAGTGAAGACGTGAATACATCAACAAATGAGGACATCGTTGCGGATGAATTTGTCGATATTGATGCTTTGATTGAACAAAGTGATGATACAAGCTTAGATTATGAACCTTATGATGATGTAAATATGGATGTCGGATTAAGTGAGTTTGATGCCTTACTTGCTGGAGATAACCCAACTGATGTGGATGCTGAAAGTGGCGGTTATTCTGCAAAACTTGATTTAGCACGTGCTTATATTGAAATAGGGGATATGGATGCAGCCCTTGACGCTATTGACGAAGTGATAGCAAATGGTCCCGAAGAAGTACAAGAAGAAGCACAAAGCTTAAAAGCAAAATTACTGTAAGTTGTTTCTGCATTTATAGTTAAAACGGGGAGTAAATTTAGTTTACTCGCCGTTTTTTTAGCAATAGAAAAAAGCTCGCTTGGCTACTGTGCGCTTAATTTGTATAGAGTCACTTTTATTGCAGCGTCAGATAGCATAAAATGCCCCGTTCATTAGCACAGTAGGTAAAGCAGTAATTATGCGAGTAGCACTTGGAGTTGAGTACAACGGCGCCCGTTATAGTGGTTGGCAACGTCAATCGCATGTAAATAGCGTACAACAAGAAGTAGAAACCGCGCTTTCGCGTATTTGTAATCATCCAGTTGAAATAGTCTGTGCTGGGCGCACTGATGCCGGCGTGCATGGCACTGGGCAAGTGGTGCATTTTGATACCGATGCTGAACGCGATATGGTTGCATTTACTATGGGTATGAATACCTTGCTACCAAAAGATATTGCTATTCGCTATGCAAAACCGGTGAGTGATGATTTTCATGCACGTTTTAGTGCTACAGCTCGTCGTTATCGTTATGTTATTTACAATAACGCCTTTCGAGGAGCAATATTAAATGAAGGCGTTACGCATTTTCATCATCCACTTGATGAAACTAAAATGCAAGAAGCGTGTCAATATCTATTAGGTGAGCATGATTTTACGTCATTCAGAGCTTTGCATTGTCAAGCGAATACTGCTACACGTACTATTCATCACTTGTCAGTTGAGCGTCAAGGCAGTTATGTGATTATTGATATTAAGGCTAATGCATTTTTACACCACATGGTGCGTAACATTACCGGTTGCTTAACCGATATTGGTATTCATAAGCAGCAACCTGTGTGGCTAAAAGAGTTACTTGATTTAAAAGAGCGAGCCAAAGCCAGTGCGACGGCAAAGGCGGCAGGTTTATACTTAGTTGATGTTGACTATCCGGCGCGGTTTGAAATTCCGTCGACACCACTTGGCCCTTTATTCTTAACGGATGTGAAGGGTTAATTGGTGATAAATTAAACATAACCTTGCAGGCATTTCACTACTAAGACCAGTTTTTTATACCGCCTGTGTGGAATTCATGTTTTAATTGAAAAAATTTGTCTGTCAATAATGATTTGGCAGGAACGCAGCAAAGCACAGAATAGTATTAAGAGAGTTGCAAATGAGTTGGTTAGAAAAAATCCTACCTAAAACAACAAAGTCTTCGGCTCGTAAAGAGATCCCTGAAGGTGTTTGGGCAAAGTGTACAGATTGTGATTCGATTTTATATAAAGCTGAATTAGAAAAATCACTCAATGTATGTCCTAAATGCAATCACCACATGCGTGTGAGTGGCCGTAAACGCCTTGAGCACTTTTTGGATGATGGCGACCGCCAGGAACTTGGCACACAGCACGAACCAAAAGATATTTTAAAGTTTAAAGACTCGAAAAAATATTCAGATCGTATTGCCGCTGCACAAAAATCAAGTGGCGAAAAAGACGCATTAGTCGCGATGAAGGGACGCTTAAAAGGCATTCCAGTGGCCGCCGTCGCATTTGAATTCTCATTTATGGGTGGGTCAATGGCATCGGTTGTTGGCGCACGTTTTGTGGATGCTGTTGATCAGTGTTTAGAGCATAACATGCCGCTAATTTGCTTCTCCGCTTCAGGTGGCGCACGTATGCAAGAGGCACTAATGTCGCTTATGCAAATGGCTAAAACCAGTGCTGCACTTGCTAAGATGAGCGAACAAGGCTTACCGTTTATCTCAGTAATGACTGACCCAACTATGGGCGGTGTATCAGCATCATTAGCTATGCTAGGTGATATCAACGTGGCGGAGCCAAAAGCATTAATCGGCTTTGCGGGTCCTCGTGTAATTGAACAAACTGTGCGCGAAACCTTACCTGAAGGCTTCCAACGCAGTGAATTTCTACTCGAGCATGGTGCCATCGATATGATTATTGATCGCCGTGAAATGCGTGACACACTTGCCCGCATACTAGCTAAATTTATGAACTTGCCTTCTACGGAACAAGAGCATAGAGTAGCGTAAATTTCAGCTTTACTGATTACACGCTATGACAAAAAATCTTCCTAGCCAATCATCAAGCCTTGATGATTGGCTTTGTTATTTAGAAAGTGTTCACCCAGCAAATATTGCCATGGGTTTAGAACGCGTTGCCAAAGTTGCCAATACCATTGGTTTACTAGATAGCCCAAGTAAAATTATTCTAATAGCCGGCACCAATGGCAAAGGCACCACTGCCCGATGTTTAGAATCACTGCTGCTTGCCCAAGGTTATTCGGTTGGTACCTATGCCTCTCCTCATTTAATTCATTATAACGAGCGAGTGCGCATTAATGGCGCTGAGCTTGATGATCAATTTCATGTTGATGCGTTTGACTTGCTCGAGCAAGGCCGCGGTGACACGCCACTGACTTATTTTGAGTATGGCACCTTAGGCGCACTGGCTATTTTTAAACGCCATAGCGTTGATTATGTGCTGTTAGAAGTGGGTTTAGGTGGGCGTTTCGATGCTACCAATATTGTTACTCCATTTGCCAGTGTGATCACCACCATAGATCTAGATCATAAAGAGTACCTTGGTGATACGCGAGAGCTTGTGGGTTATGATAAAGCAGGGATCTTCCGTACTGGCACACCTGCCATTGTCGGCGATTTAAATATACCGCACACAGTCACCGACTACGGTCATGAAATTAACGCGGTGATGCATTTATCAGGGCGTGACTTTATATTTAAAGAGCATGCGCAAAGTTTTAGTTGGCAATATCAAGCCCATCACTTTGAGTTTGCTAAACCATCAATCCCATGCCAAAACGCGGCAACGGCACTAACCACATTAGCCGTGTTAGATTTATTACCTAGTGAGGCAGTGATCCGTGATTGTTTAGCTAATTTAGTTGTTGAAGGGCGTTTTCAGCAACTAAGCAGCAAACCTATGGTCTATACTGATGTGGCACATAATGCTGAATCTGCACGCTATTTAGCTAAAAAGTTAGCTAACCTGCAAGATCAAGGCTTTAAAGTTCATGCGTTAGTCGCTATGCTGGCTGATAAAGACAAAGTCGCTGTATTAAATGAAGTTAGCCCGGTAGTTGATGCGTGGTGTTTAGCCGGACTTAATTGCTTTCGTGGCGATAAAGTAGAGAATTTAGCTAAATCCATGGATAATGTGCATACAAGCGCGCCAATTGAAAAATATCAAACAGTTGCAGACGCATTGGATGGTGTGTTGCCACAGCTTGATGAGAAGACGGCGTTAATCATATTTGGCTCCTTCTTAACTGTTGCAGCTGCTATCAATTATTGGAAAAAATAGAGAGGAATCAGGTGAACTCAGGCTTTATAAATCGTTTAGTCGGCACAACTATTGTGGTGATTGCAGCTATCGTGTTTATTCCTAATATTCTTGATGGCGAAAAAGTACATTACAAAGAAGGCTTTAAAGCCATTCCGGAACGTCCTGAGTTCACAACTATTGACTTGCAAGATTCAATAGATGATCAAGTGGCTAACGCACAACAGCCAAACGAAGAGCCTGAGGAAGATATATTGCCAGATGATGACCTAATCTCAAGTTCCTCTGATGCGGTTGAAGAGACGACGCTAGTAGCGAAAAAAATGGTTGAAGCATCGACTGAGCAAACTACTGTAGCAACGACTACAGCACAACCTGTTGAAAAAAAGTCTGAGCCATCACGTAAGCCTGAAGAAAATTTATCGAAAATGGCATATGTAATTCAGTTGGGGAGCTTTTCGCATAGTGAGAATGTAAAATCGCTACAAGCTAAACTAAGTGACAAAGGGTTTAAAACCTTTACCCGTCCAGTTAAAACACCAAATGGTACTTTAACCAAAGTTTTTGTGGGTCCGTCGCTTGATAAAGCCCAGCTTGAGAGCAAACTCCCTGAATTAAAAGCACTTACTAAACTTAACGGAAAAGTTACCCAATTTGAAGTAGCAAAATGATCTGGCATTTAGTGCTGACCTCTTATAGAATGCGCCCCAAATTAACGACTAGTTGGTTCATATGATCTGGGTTGATTACGCCATCTTTGGCATTATTGCACTGTCTACTATTATCGGTTTAATTCGTGGCTTTATAAAAGAAGCAATGTCTTTGGCTGTGTGGGCTGGCGCATTTATCATATCTAGCTTGTTTTACCAATATTTAGCATCATTCCTAACAAGTATTTCTGAACCCCTTTTAAGAAATGCAGCGGCCATTGCCATATTATTCTTTGCGACGCTATTGTTAGGCGGATTGTTAAACTACCTTCTAGGTGAACTTGTACAACGTACTGGTTTGTCTGGCACAGACCGTGTCTTCGGCATTGTCTTTGGTGCACTTCGTGGCGTGTTGGTCGTGAGCGCGTTACTCTTCTTTCTTGATGCTTTTACTGGTGCACCCAATACGCACTGGTGGGGTAACTCTATTTTGATCCCAGAATTTGGCTTTGTTGTTGAGTGGTTTTTTTCATACCTCGAAAATAACTCTAGCTTTTTAAATTCGGTCAACCGTTAATCGGCGAGGAAAAATTTCATGTGTGGTATCGTTGGAATAGTCGGAACATCTCCTGTAAATCAGGCGATTTATGATGGCTTAACTGTTTTGCAACACCGTGGTCAAGATGCCGCGGGCATCATTACCATTGAAAACAACACCTTTAGTTTACGCAAAGCAAATGGCTTAGTGAAAGATGTATTTCACACCCGTCATATGAAGCGTTTACAAGGCACTATTGGTATCGGCCATGTACGCTATCCGACAGCAGGTTCTTCTAGCTCGTCTGAAGCGCAGCCGTTCTATGTTAATTCACCGTTCGGTATTGCTTTAGCACACAACGGTAACTTAACCAATGCAGAGCAGCTTAAAGATCAATTGTTCTGTGAAGCACGTCGCCACGTTAACACAACCTCAGATTCTGAAATTTTACTTAACATCATGGCTCATGAATTAAGTAAACCAAATAAACTACATCTTGACCCTGAAGATATTTTTAACGGTATCACCGAAGTTATAAATAAAGTTCAAGGCGGTTATGCCACCATCGCTATGGTAATTGGCCATGGTATTATCGCGTTTCGTGACCCAAATGGTATTCGTCCATTAGTGTTTGGTAAACGTGAAACTGCAAATGGCACCGAGTATATGTTTGCCTCTGAAAGCGTTGCGTTAAAAACCGATGGTTTTGAATTTGTGCGTGATGTCGCTCCTGGTGAAGCGATATATGTTACTGAAGGCGGTGAGTTTTACTCTCAAACATGCGCAGATAAAGTATCTTACTCGCCATGTATCTTTGAATTTGTTTACTTTGCACGTCCAGACTCAAATATCGATCGCATGTCTGTTTACGCTACACGTGTAAATATGGGCACTAAGCTTGGCGAAAAAATTGCTCGCGAATGGGCTGATAAAGATATTGATGTTGTTATTCCAATCCCAGAAACATCATGTGATGTGGCATTGGAAATCGCCCGCGTACTTAATCTGCCATATCGCCAAGGGTTTGTTAAAAACCGTTACATTGGCCGTACGTTTATCATGCCTGGTCAGGAAATGCGTAAAAAGTCAGTACGTCAAAAGCTCAATGCAATTGACCGTGAGTTTAAAGGTAAAAACGTATTACTAGTTGATGACTCGATTGTACGTGGCACTACTTCAGCACAAATTGTTGAAATGGCGCGTGAGTCTGGTGCTAAAAACGTTTACTTTGCTTCTGCTGCACCTGAAATTCGCTTTCCGAACGTGTATGGTATTGATATGCCATCTGCGGCTGAGTTGATTGCCCATGGACGTGAAGTTGAAGATATCAATGCAAGCATTGGCTCTGATGGTTTGATTTTCCAATCGTTACCTGATTTGATTGCTGCCGTAGCGCAGGAAAACCCAGAAATTACACGATTTGAAACATCAGTATTTGATGGCCAATATATTACCGGTGGTATCGATCAGAATTATTTGAATCGTATTGAACAGCTGCGTAATGATTCGGCAAAAAGTAGTCGTGAAAGTGCCATGTCTTCTGGTTTAGAGTTACATAATCAAGAAGAAAACGGCTCAGATTAATCTCTGCCTAGCGAAATAAAAAAGGAGCTAAATTTAGCTCCTTTTTTGCGAAGGAAAGAAAATAATAACACTACTATATACTACATTTTACAGCTTCTAACGTTGAACTAGGTATCATGTAAAGGTTGGACTTACGATACCGTTGGTCCACAATATGGCGGTGACAGCTAAAATAATCACCAGTAAAATTAGTCCGCAAGTTACCACAGAGCTTGCGTAAATAAAGCCACGCTCTTGCGGTATATGCATCAAAATGGGCACACCGGTATACAGCAAGTAGACCGAATAGCCTAAAGCGACCAAACCCACACATACAACAAACCATAGTTCTGGCCAAAATGCCGCTAGTGCAGACATAAATACTGGTGTTGAAGTATACGCTGCAAGTTCTAAGGTTTGGGTAAAGGTTGGTTCTGCACCAAAAGTAACAGCCATCCAATGTGCTAAATAAGCCAGCGCAAACACACCTACAATTAAAGCGCCATACATAGCTGCAGCAATCAGTATTGCACTATCGTGGGTTAAAAATACCGGATTACCAGCCCCGATACTCCAGCCCAAATAAACTGATGAGTAATAACCCATTGCAGATGGAAACAACGCTATCAGTAATATATGTGATAGGCTATATGTTAAGCTCTCGTGGCGGTTATCTATTGTTTGCCACTCTTCGAGTGGATGGGCATATATGCCCCAAAGATGGTTTAGTATCATAATTGTGTGCCCCATGAAAAGGAATTATACCAATCGTGTTAAGTTACTGACCATTTATAGCGACAGATAAATACAGTGATAACAAGGCGTAAATTTTGACATGTAGTTGTTCTACTTGAAAAAATTATAACGCAGTTAGCGCTTTATT
>NZ_JACJFH010000136.1:0-8215 GCF_014164495.1 Pseudoalteromonas sp. SG41-5
AAACTCCCCAGTTTTAAATAGCCTGCAATAATTTGTCTCACACCGGTGAGTAATGTCGCCGCCAAAAGGTATTCTAAACCATGCTCTTTAACTAAGGTAACCATCAGTAAAGCCATAGCGCCAGTAGCAGCAGAAATCATCCCTGGTCGTCCACCCACTATCGAAATAACCACGGCAATACAAAATGAAGCATACAAACCGACTTTAGGATCCACGCCCGCTATAATAGAAAAAGCAATCGCTTCTGGTATTAGCGCAAGCGCCACCACAGTACCTGCTAATAAGTCCCCTCGGATGTTAAAAAGCCAATCTCGTTTTATTTTTTCTAACATAAAAAACCTTGTCATGTAGTTAACATTAACGCGCATACAGCAGTCAATAAAACACCGACAATGCTTTACTAAACGATGACAACCGCATTTTCATTAATGTTTTTTTATTTATTAAAACGGCACATAAATGCCTACCAATGTTTGGTATATAGGTATCACGCAGCGGTGATTTAGAGGAGGAATAACTTAGGGCGGCGTTAAACGCAAAACATTGTTCCTTATGTAGAATGAATAAATTATCGTCTTTATTCTTGCATCTAACGTATTTTTAAGCAAGCCAAGTAACTTTTGTGTAGGCGCTGATAGCTGCTGTTACTCCTTACCTTGCCAATAAAAACACATAAAAAACATGCCATCATTTACCCGTTCCTTTTCAAACGGCTGCAACGATAAACATTGCCAATGCATTTTAGTTATCGTCTTTTTAAGTTGTTAAATGCATATATGCGACTAAGCTTTAGTAATAATTACGAAAACTTATCAAATAAATGAAAAAGTACTTAGTCTTTTTATTGTTATTTTGCGGGTTCACACAGGCAACTATGACCCCTGTTAGTTACCAAGTGGGTAAGCAAACAATCATTGCGCCAGCAGTACGATATGAATATGGTTATGCCTATAACATTGGTGGCAAAAGGCTTTTAAAACTAGTCACGTTAAATTGGGCTCCTTATATCGATGAATCATTGTGCAACAATGGCTGGCTGTTTCAATTAACCGTTAAACTGTTGCTGCAAAAAGGCTATGGTGTGCATATTGAATTTTTTCCATGGGCGAGAGCGGTTAGAGCAGCCGAGTTAGGAAAAGCGGATATTTTATTTCCCGAGTATTTTATTGATGATGCCATTATGTCAGATAATAGGCCGAGTAAAACACGCAATGATTTACTGGCTTTATCCTCAGCAGTTCCTGGTGGTAATTTGTCACTGATCGCACTCAGAGGTAATAACTCAAACTATAACGGCAGTTTAGAGTCAATAAAAGATCAAATTATTGGTGTGGTCCGATCATATAAAAACACCCCTGAACTCGATGAGCTGATTGATTCAAAAAAAATTAATACCATTATTGCCAATAATGAGTATCAGCTAATTCATTTACTAATGAGCCTGAGAGTCAACCTGATTGTAGCCGATTATGATGTGTTAATTGCCAGTATTGAAAAATCTGTCGCTTCAGCAAAAGAAAAGCAACAAATGAAAAACGCTCTGGTTCCATTATCCCCTGCTCTCGCTTACAAACCATTGTATTACATGGTAAGTAAAGCAAATCCACAGTGGCAGGAAATTTTAGCCGATCTCAATAACGAGATAAGTAAAATGAAAGAGCAAAGAACACTTTTAGCCTATATCGAAAAAAATAAGCAACAGTGTAGCCGATAATAGTAAAGCGCTTAAATATTAGCAAATAAGCGCCTTTATACTACTAAAACAACGACTCAAATGTCCCATCAGGAAATAATATACCAGGCACCCCTCTTACCGCTGTTACATCTGCGATTTGTGTATCGCCAAAATATAATCCACCACTGTAGTTGCGACCTTTTTGCTTAACATCTAACCAGCGACCTTGAGCACCGTGGATCACAGCATTAATATTATTGCCTACTGTACGTAAGTTAATTTCAAGTGCTCTATTCTTTAGCCGTAAGGCAATCTCTGCATTGGTAATATCAGCTAAACGATTCAAACGACCAACATAAGCAAACTGAAAATCCGGTGCGCCATTTAATGGCGTTATCAATTGCACAGCAAATGCAAGATTCTGTGTAGCTTCATTTATAAATGGCGTTGCTTCGATTGCTTGTAAGTTAAACTGTGTCGTTTGATTTTCACTAACAAGCTGACCCTTAAAGTCAAAACCAGATACCACTGTCACAAGCTCTTCAAAAGGAGTAACGAAGCGATCGGCGTTTAGCTTTATGTCACCTGTTAACACACCGCTATTGGCGTTTTCTAATGATACCGTTGTCTCTATATTCAGCTGCCCGGTTGTTTCACTTTGATCATTTGAAAATGGATCGTCAGTACCATCAAACGACAGCACTAAATCACTCACATCGGCGTTTAGTTGAGTATCTTGGCCTATCACTTTAGCACTCATAATACCGGAGACTTTATTACCCAACAGTCCACTTACTTGCCATTGTGGAATATTCAAATCTAGTTGTACGTCATGATCATCATACTGGCCACTAATAGCCCAAGAATAAGGGGATTGTTGGTAGTTTATTGTCAGTCCCTGTAAATTATAAACACCTGCGTCGGTATTATTTAATGGCGAAAAATTATAGAGCACGTCATAAAGCACATTCCCTAAAACGATAATAGCTTGTTGCGAGTCTTCGCCTAATATTGTTTCAAATTCAGTCAGCTTTTGTTTGAGCTCATCACTGTACGTTTGCTCTTGTAAGCGTGCCACACCTATTATATTACGCACATCTTCGAGTAACTCACGAGAGTGTAATTGCTCTTCATCTCGTTCTTGTGGCGAAATATTGCTAGCACTCCCAATCATAACGAGCTGCTGTTTGACCTCTCCAACGACGGATTGTAATAATTGATTACCATCTTCATTAAGTAAATTCTCTGACACATAGCGATCTGCAAAAGTACGATAAAGTGGCAAACTTGCTAACTGGGCCTGTTGTTCTACCACCGTATTATTGGCTGTATTTAAGCTCGCCTCGATATCCGCAGCTCTTTTTAAGATCACACCAAAAGTCAGTGCATTAGTAAGCACCTCAGCTTCAAGGTTGTCATTTAGTTGGCTGTGAGTAAGGTGATAAAAAGGTGTCGCACTCAAGCTCTGCGTGGTTATGCTTATGTCTAAGTTATTGTCGCTAATCACTGAGCTGATCGGTGATAAATAGACCTTATTTTCGCCCGGAGCTGCAAAAAAATCAGCACGGTAACTTAATGTCATATCCATCACTTCTTGATAATCAATACGACGATTGGCATTCCCATCATTCGGATTATTTCTGACTGTGCGACCACAACCTGCAAAACTTGGACATGTTAACGTCGTTGCATTTGAGGTAAATTCAACATGATGAAAATTTAAAGTTGTGGCTGATAAAGTAACATCGTTAATATCTGCAACGTCAATATTTTTTATAGAGCCCGTGTTATCATTGATGATCGTTAATGTACCCGCAGTGGATTGCCAAGGAGCAATATAAAAGCTTACCGTAGAAGACGTTTCCAGCATGGCCGGTAAAGTATCTGCTGTGCCATTATCTGATGAGCCACCACAACCAACTAATGACATAAGTAAACTAACTGATATAAGTTTTTTAAACATCACAAGTCCTTAAAACGCTAACTTCAGGCACCAATTTACATTGGCATAATACGCTTTATCAATATCGAGATTATCAGTCTGTATATTGAAACCAAAATAATCGTTCTCGATACCAAGCAAAAATGCTTCACTTTTTATTTCATAACCACCAATTACTGCCCAATGATCCCAAAAGTGCATGCGTGCTTTTAATTGAGAAAACGTATCTTGATCAAATTGTTTAACCATCAGCTCAGTAGAAAACAAATCGTTAATGCGATAATCTGCATAAACTTTGATACGCACCGGCATATCAAATTTATGCGTGACTTCGTTGTCATACTCAGACGTTGCTAAGCGTACTGTTGGCTCAGTGACAATATCCCCATCATCGTTTTCAGTAAACGGGACCTCTGTTGTATAACCATTTGCAAAACCGCTTTTTTCATACTCAGTTTCATACAGTAAGTCTTGTGCAAGTAGCCCAACGCTTAAATCATGGTTTATTTTCCAATTAACGGCTAAATCAACGCTGTACCCTAAGCCGGATGGGTTCTCATCTGGAGTAAATCGCTTAAATAAAATATCTTTCGAAAAATAAGAGTCGACCGTTAATGCGCCTTGGATCTCATCACTATAAACTGTGCCTTCGACTTTCAGATCTTGAAAATGCGTACTAGCAAAAACCGTTAATTTAGGCGTTATTGTTAATGCGTCAGAGTCTAAAAATTTGAAATCATATGAAACAAACAACCCATTGGTGGTTGATTGCTTACCGTCTAGGTAATAAACATAATTTCTATCTTCAAAAGGCAGGTCATTTTTTTCAGTATGCAAATAACGCGCGGTATCCGCATCAAAGCTTAAAACATAATCAAAGCGGCTTTGATAACCGACTTTAAAATTTCCATAGCCAACACCAAACTCAAAAACATTATAAGTAAAGGCGCTATCACCGGATGTTAATGGAGCGTCAAAATCATCTATAAATGCTTTAACTGGTTGGGTCTCTGTGTACACTTCTGAATCGAATGTGGTAAAGACTTGAAACTGCTCTGCAGCGTAACTAATAGGGGTAATTAAAAAAGCGGAAAATCCTAACGTGAGAATTTTTTTTTTCATACTTATTTCACTTGTTATTATTTTAGCTAAGAGGGAGAGTACTCTCCCTCTTAAAGTTACTTTTACTTAGACGAATCTAAGAAAGTAATATCTGTGTAATCGATGACTTCGCCATCATAATATTTAACAGATATACCATTTGTTATTTCTGTAACCTGTCCGAATTCCGTAATCATATTATTGAAATTAGCATTAACAGACCCAGAGAAATCTTCACCATCTCGAGCGCCAATGAACAACTCGTAACCAAACCCATTATGTAATTGAATTTCTAATCCGTAAAGGTCTTCTTGATAGTTACCATCAATAGAAATAGTTGCGGTAAAGTTAAGGCCTGAAGTTAATCCTGAAGCCGTAATTGCAGCTATACTAGAAGAGTCGGTTCCTGCTAATGAAAGTGTCCCCACAAAACCAGAATCACCATCAATTATTTCGACTCTGCTCCAACCATTTACAGCCAATACAGTTCCATCAATAGCCGTATCTGAGTTAACTTCTTCCTCAAAGTCAATTGCTAAACATGAGTCAGATTGCTCTGTTGAGATTACGCCATAGTAAGCATCAACACAATCTTCTAAAGCATCACTCATGTTAGCTAGTGTTTCGATTTTAATAACCGCACCATCTTCGCTTTTTATCATACCACCAAAAGCAAAAATAAGTGCTTTGTTGTTGATGGAGCCATTCACAGTAACCTTTTCGCCTGTTACTGTATTCATAAGATCCAGCTCTAAATCATCTTTATCAAAACTGTAAGTCCAAGCTGGATAGCGAGTTGAAACCACATCAACTCCTTCATCGCCATAATCC
Source organism: Pseudoalteromonas sp. SG41-5 (assembly GCF_014164495.1). Taxonomy (NCBI): domain Bacteria; kingdom Pseudomonadati; phylum Pseudomonadota; class Gammaproteobacteria; order Alteromonadales; family Pseudoalteromonadaceae; genus Pseudoalteromonas; species Pseudoalteromonas sp. SG41-5. The sequence continues at coordinate 5,550 of NZ_JACJFH010000136.1, forward strand.
CATGCTTCAGTCAATACGTCGTAGATTACTTCTGAAATATCAAATAAAGCTTGGCCACCAGTTTTAGTTATAAGCGTAGCACTACGCGCTTGTTCTGTTCCTGCTTTTACCTTAACTAACAGCTCAAACTTAGCAATTGTGGATTTAGCATTTGTTTCAAGAGTTGTAGCTGTTGTAAGAGCAGTAGCGGCTTTATCTGCAAGTTCAGTTGCAAACGCAGTACTTAATTTTGCAGCTGCTGATAATTCAGCGGCCATTGTTTTATCAATTTCTTCGGAAGCAATCGCCGCTAACGATGCAGCAGCAGTTTCAGCTTGGCCAGCAGCACTGGCAAGTTCATTTGCTTTAGTACTAAGAGCCATAGCCTGGATAATTGCAGATTGTGCTGATGCAAGAGCAGCTACAGCATTTTCTTTTGTATCAAGCATTGCTGCATCAACAGCCATCATAGCCGTCGATAAATCGGCTTGAGCAACCATTGCAGCTGAATCAGCTGAACCTAGTGAGGCATTGGCAACACTAGCATTATTTTTGGCAACATCTAGTGCTAATTCAAATGCTGCTACAGCCTCATTAGAACGTGCTTCTTCTTCTGCAATACCTTTAATTAACGTAACAACGGCAGAAAGTTGTGCTGTTATGGCATTGACTAACACATCTGATTTATCTGTTAGTTGCTGATATTCATCCCCTAAACCTGCGGCAGTGCTGGCAATTGAAGTGGCTGAATTAAGCGCAGCAGAAAGCTCTACTTGCAATTGGCTATACGCTACTTTATTACCCGATAAAGTGAATACTGCTGAACTATAAGCGAGTACTTTATCCGTTGTATCTAAACCTGCATCCCCCAATTCTTTAACTGTATTGAGTTCAGTCACGCCCTTAGAAACGGAAGTTGTAGCAGTTGCTAATGCGCTAGTGATAGTTGTTATTTGTGATTCTAATTCTGCAGCTACTTTAGCTACAAAGTCATCACCAGCATCACAGTTATCTTCACAGCCAATCTTCTCTAATGCTTTTTTTACTTCTTTTGCGGTTTCTTTTAAATCTTTATCTAAGCCTTTTTCTTTTGCTTTTGCTTGCACATCTTCAACAGCTTTAGTGGCTTTATCTTTGAGTTTTGCAATCTCATCAGGATCGGTAATACCTAAGTTTTCAGCAACTTTAGTAAATGCTTCATCAATGCCTTCACCTGTTACTACTGCGGCAAAAATAAGGCTAGTATTCTCAACGGCTTTTTGTAGTTCAGCTGCAATCTTTTGGACAATTTCATTGTCACTGTTGCTTACTTTGCCTTCTTTAACCGCGGCAGACAAACTTGCAATCAGGTCTTTTAATGAGCCATTGGCACCCGCCCCAGCAACAGACTGCAATGAAACGGCAGTTTGAACTAATGCCAAAGTACCTGCATCCAGTGAATCACCTTCGCCAATATCACTGAAGTCAACCGCACCACCAAGAGAAATATCACCAAGTAAAGAAGCTGCTTTAATTGCGGTATCAGGGCCTAATATTTGAATTAATGTTTTTAAACTTGCCGCTGCAACTGCTTCATCGGAGACTGTTGAACCATCTTTAGCGCCATCTAACAATATTTTTGCTGCAATACTTGTATAAAGAGTCACATTAGCAAAGTACTGCTGTGCACCACTCCCATCACCTTCCGCAAAATTAATACCACGAGCACTTGCAGGCGCTACTGGCGCTTTAATAAACTTAACAACCTGTAGTTCAAGATCGTCTTTGTACCATTCGCCAAAATCAATCGCAGTATCACCATTATTTATCATCCCAGCGTCTTCAGATGCTGCTGGGGCTTCATCATAGCTGCCACAACCAGTAAATGAATCACATTTAACCATACTGTTATCATCTTCTTTCGACGTACTCACCGTAATATAAAGTGCTCCCGTAAAGCCGTCTTCAAGGTAAATATTATATGCACCCGTGATTGATGTCATTGTCTCAGTTGGATTAGCTGCCGCAACCATTGCCTGTGCTTTGGCATCAGCATCAGCTTGAGAAGTCGTCGATTCTGCAGTATAGCTTGCATCAGACGCAGCCTCTAAACGATACGCAACGGGAACAGGTTCACCCGAGTCATCGACTGTAGATACTGTCACTACAGCATTTTTTAACGAACCTTTTACCGCTTTCCCAGATACTTGGGTATTAAAATTAGTGCTGACTTCGCCTTTATATACTGTAACTGGGTCAGGCTTGTTATAGTTATTATCATTATCTGAACCACAACCAGTTAGGCCGAGAGTCAATGCAACCGAGGCTGCAATTGGGGTAAATTTAATTATTCTTTTCGCCATGAAAATCTCCTTGAGTGCTTGTTAGCAAATAGCATTACTGAAATCGTAGCCTATATTAATATCAACAGTCATTTAAGTTAAAATTATGTATCAAACCGTATCAAGTTAACGCAATAAGCTACTTTGTTATTACATGTTATCAACTTACCACCAATATATGACAATTTATGGAAAAATGTAATTTTAATTACACCTGTAAATAATCAACTGACAGGCTCAAAGAATTTATATATCCAGTAAGAAAATAAAAAATAAAAACATTTAAAAACAAGTCTTTAATTATTTTTCATTTGTTTTTTAATTGATTGGGGAACAGATAAGAGATGAAATGTTAACCTAAAGATG
>NZ_JACJFH010000137.1:0-8012 GCF_014164495.1 Pseudoalteromonas sp. SG41-5
AATTATGGCTATAGCTATATTGCCAGTTGGGGCAATCAGAGTTTAGATAAATCAGCTTTAGGTATGGCGGTATTTTTTAAAAAAGGTGATGTTATTGATGTACGCCAAGACAAAAATAACTACCTTGCAGTGCTTAAACCTAAAGGGCAAAATACACTGCATGCTGATTACTATTTTGCCTCTGTTTGGCAACCTGAAAGTGGTATCAACGATAAAGAAAGCTTTATTGAGTACCTTGATCAACAAGCTGAAAGATTGACAATTAAACCACGCATTACTTTGCATACCACAGTTACAGCAAAAAAAACGACGCAACCGCTTAATGATAAAATAGCCCTTGAATGGGCCCGCGCCCTTGCCGATTCAGAGCTGAAAAGAAAAGCACTAGGCTATCATGCCAATGGCTGGGATGTGAACCGTAAGCGCAGCCCAAAGTTTGAATACGACATTATCGGCTTACAGCCATATGCTTACTACCAATTAGGGATGGCAACTGATGAGCAAACTTATAAGAATGTGATTGCCCAAGTTACTGGTAGCTTTATTGATCAACAAGGCAAAATCACCGCCTATAAACAAAGCAATTTTAACATTGATAACATTCCGCCTGGGCGTAATCTTATCCAGCTATACCAAGATACCCAGCAGCAACAATATTTATCTGCCGCAAAAGCTTTACGTGCACAATTACAGTTACAGCCACGTACATCACAAGGCGCATTTTGGCACAAAAACAAATATCAACATCAAGTGTGGCTAGATGGCGTTTATATGGGTATGCCGTTTTTAGCCCAGTACGGTAGCTTATTTGAAACGGGCCATCAGCAACAAGAAACCTTCGCCGAGGTTGTAAACGAATTTAAGCTCACACGTGAAGCACTACGCGATCCAAAAACAGGGTTGTACTATCACGGTTGGGATGAATCTAAACAGCAAGCATGGGCAGATAAACAAACGGGTGTTTCTGCAGAATTTTGGGGCCGTGGTATGGGCTGGCTCGCTATGGCAGTGGTTGATGTACTCGATTACATCCCAGCAAAAAACACAGAGCAACGCGATACCTTACTCGCTATGGTAAAAGAGTTGGCCACTGATATTGCCAAAGTTCAAGATACTGATACTGGCACATGGTGGCAAGTTTTAGACAAACCAACGGCTTTAGGTAACTACCAAGAATCAACTGCAACAGCCATGTTTGCTTACTTTTATGCAAAAGCACTTAATAATGGCTATATCGATGCTGATTATCAAGACACTGCCCTTGCAGCGTATCAAGGTTTACTTAACCAATTTACATTAGTACATAGCGATGGCACGATAAGTATGACAAACCAATGCTATGTTGCAGGCCTTGGCTTTGGTCGTGATGGTAGTTATCACTATTATATGAGCGAGCCGGTCAGCAAAAATGATCCTAAAGGAAATGGTCCCTTCATTCTAGCAAGCCTTGAAGTAGCTAAGCTTCTAGCTGGTAACAACTAAACAGCCATAGATTATTCAGCCGGAAAGCAAAGTCCATCGCATTTTTGCTTACCGGCCAAAACTCACTTCCCTTCAACAACATCATCAGCACACTAAGCTCATAAGGATTTATGATGCGTATAATCCAAATCAATAAAAACAGCGTAAATAAAAATATTTTTTCATTTTTGCTCTGCTGCTTATTCTGCTCAATAATGAATGTGTCTGCGCAAAATAATAACAACTCACTGAGCTATGCCGTGCAACTGGCGAACTCTGAGATGATCCGTAATCCACAGGCCTACACCATTGATTGGCGCACTGAACCGCGCTGGGATTACACCCATGGCTTAGTGTTACTGTCATTTGCCAAGCTCTATCAGCATCAACCAGAACAACGCTATTTCAATTACATTAAAGAATATGTAGACGCGTTAGTAATGGAAGATGGCAGTATTAAAACCTACGTAATGAGCAAATATAATCTCGATATGCTCAATGCCGGCAAGTTACTGTTTTTTATGTTTGATGAAACAAAAGATCGTAAATATCGTCTTGCCCTCGATACTTTATATGCACAGTTCAAATTACAACCTCGCACAATTGATGGTGGCTTTTGGCATAAAAAACGCTATACCTCGCAAATGTGGCTTGATGGTTTATATATGGCAGCGCCCTTTTATGCCGAATATATCCGCCGCTTTGGGACAGTCGATCAGTATGATGATGTTATAAAACAGTTTGAATTAATTGAACAACATACTTATCGCAGTGACACCTCTCTACCTGTACATGGCTGGGATGAATCTAAACAACAGCGTTGGGCTGATAAAAAAACCGGACAATCACCTAATCATTGGTCGCGCTCTATCGGTTGGTACGCCATGGCAATGGTTGATGTATTAGATCAACTACCGAATGATCACCCTAAAAAAGCGTGGCTATCACAGCGCTTTAATACATTGATAGATAACATGTTAAAGCTGCGTTCTGACTCCGGTGTATGGTATCAAGTTACAGATAAAGGTGAATTAGACGGTAATTATTTAGAATCCTCTGGCAGTGCTATGCTCAGCTATACGATTGCAAGAGGTGTTAATCAAGGTTACTTGCCTGATAGCTACCAAGCAATTGCAAAAACCACCTTTAATGCTGTAGTTAGCAACTTTATTAAACGTGAGGCAGATAACACCTTATCAATAAAACAAGTATGCGAAGTGGCTGGGCTTGGCGGAAAACCATATAGAGATGGCAGCTTTGCTTATTACATCAGTGAAAATGTACGCGCGAACGATCCTAAAGCAGTCGGGCCTTTTATTCTTGCCAGTTTAGAAGTGGAGAAATAACCGATGCTAAACAACAAATACAATTTCTATTTAGCACTTTTTCTCGTTTGCTTAAGTAGCAGCCTAGGTTATGCAAAAGAGTCGCAATTACTATCGTCAACACACACTCAAAGCCCGTGGCAAGCAGATCTAGGTAATGGCGAATATAAAAACCCAATCTTGCATGCCGATTATTCCGACCCGGATGTAGTAGCTGTTAATGGCGATTATTACATGACAGCATCTAGCTTCAACTCTGCACCTGGCTTGCCTATTTTACACTCTACCGATTTAGTCAATTGGCAGTTAATAAATTATGCGCTGCCAATACAGCTGCCACAAGCCCACTTTGCAAAAGTACAACATGGCAACGGCGTATGGGCACCAACAATCCGTTTTCATGATAATAAATTTTGGATTTTTTACCCTGATCCTGATTTTGGTATTTATGTAACCACAACAGATGATCCTGCTGGAACTTGGTCAACCCCACAGCTTATTTTAGCGGGTAAAGGATTAATCTACCCGGCACCTTTATGGGACGACAATGGTAAAACCTACTTAATACATGCATGGGCAAAAAGTCGTGCTGGCTTTAATAATGTACTAACGCTGCGTGAAATGAAAGATGACGCAAGTTGGGTCAGTGATAAATTTACACACATTGTCGATGGTAAAAATCACCCTGGATATCGCACCATTGAAGGTCCTAAATTTTATAAACGTAACGGTTACTACTATATTTTTGCGCCTGCAGGTGGGGTAGATTTAGGTTGGCAATCGGTATTTAGAGCAAAAAAAATTACCGGTCCCTATGAAGCCAAAGTAGTAATGGCGCAAGGTAATTCAGTGATCAACGGTCCTCATCAAGGTGCGTGGGTTCACACCCAATTTGATGAGGACTGGTTTATTCACTTTCAAAGCAAACAAGCGTATGGTCGAATCACCCATTTACAACCTATGCGCTGGGACAATGATTGGCCAATCATAGGCATAGATAAAAATGGTAATGGAACTGGGCAACCGGTTTTACAGCACACTAAACCTAGAAGCAAAATTAACCCACAACCCGCCAGCATAGTGAACAATGATGAATTCAACAGCGCTGAGCTAAGCTTATTATGGCAATGGAATGCAAATCCAAGTAACAGCTGGTATTCACTGACAGACAACCCCGGCTTTTTACGCTTACACTCGCAGCAAATTACAGCACAAAACAATACTAATTTATGGTCAACGCCTTCATTGTTACTACAAAAAATTCCCGCAGAGCAATTTGCTTTTACGACCACATTGCAGGTCAACAAAACAAGCTCAGCGAGTTCCTCAGGACTAATTTTATTTGGTGAAGACTATGCATGGATTGGTATCAAAACATCTTCTACTGGCGAACAACAGCTAGTCTATGTGCACTGTTTTAATGCGAGAAAAGGCTGTAAAGAAAGTATCGTAGAGCAACAACCACTGACACAACCCTATCTTGAACTAAAAGTCGTTCTACAACCAGGCGCCACAGCCATTTTTAGTTATAGAACCGCTGCAAGTGCTGAGTTTCAAATTATTGGTGAACACTTCCAAGCTAAAAAAGGCCGCTGGGTAGGTGCTAAGTTAGGCTTATTTAGCCTGTCGCAAACTCCCGGCGCTAGCAGCTATGCCGATTTTGACTATGCCCGTTACGACACTTTGGATTAAATGAATATGCTAAAACATCAAACGTTGAACTTTTTTGCCGTATTATTGCTCTGTGTTCAGCCATGCATAGCAGCTGATTACACCGTTGAAAATACTTATAAAAAACTAATCAAACACTATCCACACATGCAGGTGCCCGCAACGACACTTCCTGACTCTGTAATCGCTCATAAAGCACTGGTTTACAAACAAACTAAAACCAGTGCACAGACTTTAGATATTTATCAGCAAACACAGCAAACACAAACGGCGCCTTTGATTATGTTGATCCACGGTGGTGGCTGGCAATCAGGTACCCCCGCATTAATGACAGCACTTGCAATTGCGCTGGTAGAACGTGGTTATGTTGTTGCCGCGCCCAGTTACCGTCTCAGCAAGGAAGCGCCTTATCCTGCAGCAGTTGAGGATTTAGTTGATGCGTTTCATTGGCTTAAAAATAATGCTGCTCAGTATAATATAGACAGCACTAAGATTGCTTTATCGGGCGGCTCTGCAGGTGGCCAATTAGCCGCGCTGTTAGCCTACAGCGGCGGAATTGTTGATAGCAGCGACACTAACTCCAAGCGATTTAAGGTCCAAGCGCTGATCAATATAGATGGCTTAAGTGACTTCACGTCCCCTGAAGCACTGCCTTTTGAAAACAACCCAGCCAAGGCCGTCACATCAGCCAGCAAGTGGTTGGGGGGTAGGTATGAAACTATCCCACAGCGTTGGCACGACGCATCGCCTATTTTCTATATTGATAAAAACGCGCCTGCAACACTTTTCATTAATAGCTCAGTGCCGCGCTTTCGTGCAGGTAGAGACAGCGCAATACAAAAGTTGCAACAGTTGCATATACCCAGTGAAGTTTACCAGTTTGATGATGCGCCGCATTCATTTTGGTTATTCCAGCCGTGGTTAACGCCTACGACCAGTGTTATTGATGACTTTTTAACAGCACAATTAGCTAAAACTCGTTGATCATTATTGTTTTAAAATTAAAGCCTTGATGAGTTAATGGTTATTTTAAGTCATCAAGGCTTTCTTTGTTAGTCGCTAAGCGAATTTAAGTACTGCTGCAAAACCTGCGCTGTAGTTGCATTTTTTAATTGCACCTGATGCTGTTTGAACCAATCATCCGCAACACCATCTTCATTAGCATCAACGATTGCAGGAACCCCTGTAAATTCCTGTTTATATGCATCCCAATTACCAATTAGCTCAAACTCATGATCAATCAAACCATTTTTCTTTATCGCGACACTATCAGCGAGCTGTTGATAAACAAGCGTATCAATACTGTCATGGAAATAGCCATGTGCATTACGACTTGCTCCTATATGTTGCCCTTTAATGGCATCACTAAATGCTTGCTTTGCACTAACATAAACCATGGTTGTTTGCATGGGTGATGTAATGATTGGTTTATCACTTAACCACTGGCTATTTTCATCACTGATAGTGCGGTTTGCTTTGACTGCTTTGCGATAATTTACACCTAAATAATTATGCTCAGTCAGTTGTGGGTTATTCTCAAGTACATTTCCCATAATATATGCCTGATTTTCTTTGATCTCTGGGGAATACCAAATATCAGCAAACTGCATGATCTTACTTGCTTTACCTGGTTTATAATAATTGTTGATCAAGTTAAAACGACCATTTTCTGATCCATAAACATTATTATGTCCCCAGTTAAAAATAATATTATTGATAAGCTCAACAAACTCTTCATCTTGTGCATACGGTGATTTAAGTCTATGACCATTGAGCCTAGGCGTTCTACTGGCATGATTGGCAATTATATTATTAATAAAGCTCGCATTTGCCCCGCCCCAAATGCCACCATAGCCATGATCGCCTTTAGGGTGAATTGAATGGCTTAAACTATGTGAAATAATGGAATTTTGTAATGTAAAGTTACGGTTATTATAGAAACTCGCAGTTTCATCCACTGACCAACTCAATGAACAATGATCAATAATGACATTCTCACTGTTACGTACCGTTAATGAATCATCAGCATAACCAAACGTACCTAAGCGAAAGCGCATATAGCGGATAATCACATTATCTGCGGATGAGACCGTCACAGGTGCACCAACAATGGCAATCCCACCTGGCGAACTTTGCCCCGCGATGGTGATATTACCATGTGAGATTTTAAGTTCCCCTGCCAATTTGATCACACCCGATACCGCAAATACGACAGTGCGAGGATGTTTTTGCACAATTGCATAGCGAAGGCTGCCTGGTTGGGGCTTATCTAAATTATCTTCCAATGTAGTCACTCTATAAAGCGTGCCATTAACTCCCCCTGTTGCGTATTTACCAAATCCTTTTGCCGTTGGAAAAGCCAATGTTGTATTGACTTGTGCAGCGTATAAATTAGTCGAAACAAAAACCGTCAACACAGTAATGATGCTTAGTATTACGATATTGAGATAGTTTAAATTATTATTCTTCAGAACTTGCATAATGTTCCTTGGCTATTTCGTTTTTAATGCTGGTTAAAATAAAAAATTGTCAATATGTAAATTGACAGTTTCATTAATACAGTGTTAACTTCATGTTATTCCATTTTGCCACCGGTGGCAAGTTGGGATTTGAATCAACGGGAATCGCATATCTTGCACACACAATTATAAGCCTGAAAAAGGAACAAAGATGAAGAGCATGAGATTAAGCACGATCGCAGCAGCATTAATGGTAGCTATGCCACTTTATGCGCAAACAACTGATCCTGCACAGCCAAAGGTAGAGAATGACAAACCAACAACAAGCGCCGAGAAAACAGCAGCTAAAAAAACCGTAGAAGCTGAAGATGATATTGAAATCATTGCTGTAACAGGCGTTTATCAAGCAGATTTAAAAGCACGTGCCATGGAGCGCGATGCTAAAGCGTTTAGCTCAGTGATTGCCACGGATGACATGGGAAACTTTGTTGATCAAAATGTCGCAGAGTCATTACGCCGTATTCCTGGTGTCACTTTAGAGCGCAGTGAAGGTGAAGGAAAATACATTGCAGTACGGGGGTTAGGTCCTAAATTCGTATCGGTGAGCATGAATGGTGCAGAACTATCTGGTGCGGGTGATGAACGTAAAATTGGCCTTGATGGTATCACTAGTGATTCATTAGGAGCCATTGAAGTATTTAAAACCCTTACCCCTGATATGAATCTAAATTCGATAGGTGGCGCAGTAAACGTCAAAGCTATCTCAGCATATGACCGTGGTAAAAACACCCTAAAAATGAAGCTGCAAGATTCATACAGTGAACTCAGAGAAGAACACTCGCCGAAGTTTAGCCTTGATGGCACACAGCTATTCTTAGACGAAAAAATAGGCGTTGGTTTTGCACTTTCTTATGAAGATAGGAAAACTCAAGTAGATGAGGTACGCCATCATAGCACTCGAGAATTAAACTTTTTACAAGGTGGCATTGGCCTCAGTGAAGAGCAATTAGGTGTTGCACCAGAAATATTGATCCCCGCGCAACTCGAAAACCGCCGTGAAATTGCTGATCGAACACGTACCACCGCAACTTTAAAT
>NZ_JACJFH010000138.1:0-7910 GCF_014164495.1 Pseudoalteromonas sp. SG41-5
TGTGTCACTTTCATAGTTTAATGCTTAATGGGTGGTGTTGACTGATAGCGTTTTATGCAATTGTAACTGCGAGCTGCCAGAAGTTAGTAACTGGCCATGTGCACGCACTTTGCCAAACTTTAGCGTGATAGTATTATCACTCACTTGCCATTGAGGTAACAGTTGCGGGTATACTTCAAAAGGTGAACGCGCATCTTTTGCGATACCGTCTTGAGCTGTTAACTTACTCACTAACCGCCCTTCCCAGCGCAAAATGAGTGGTTTTTTGGTTGTGATCTGTGTTTTAACTAACGAAGTACGATTACTTACAAAACGTAACTCCATGCGAATACTTACGCCATCACCCGTTAATTCTTGCACTAAAGCACCCGGCAAGCTGTAACTATTCATGGCGAGTTTAACTTTATGACTTTGGTCTTTATAGACGCTGAGCTTTTCTAAATAAGGGGCGATAAAATTAAGGTATTCTTCGCTAATAATTGCAGGCCCGGTAAAGCTTCCGATATTGTCATCGCTTGGCAGTAAATGACCATGCCATGCACCTAAGTCAAATAATGGACTAAAGCGTTGATGCTCGCCTCTAGCAAAGTCTTGCATATAATATGGACTTCCCGTGCGATCAATTAAATTTTTATAATGACTATTTTCACCGCTCACTGGGTCATTTGCTGTGGCTTGTAAGCTCAACATCAGCATGGCAGCTATTAAAATAAGTCGCTGTTTAAGTTTCACTGTGGGTATCCTTATTATTTCGCGCTAGAAGGTAAAAACCAAAGCCAGTGAAAAGCGCGATCATTGCAAATAATAGCCACATGAGTGCCGGACGTTGCAGCTCTTTCACTAAGTAACCATAGCTCCAACCTGATAAAAAACCAGCAAATAAAAAACCCAGTGCCATAGATACAAAATAATAACCCATAAACATTGCAGCGCTATCTTTAGGGGCAATACTGGCAACATATTCTTGGCTTTTTGGCGAGGTGAGCATTTCACCCAAGGCAATCAATAAAATAACCGTGATCATGACCGCTCCGCCCAGTTGCGTCATTAATAAACCCGCGCTCATTAGCAATAACACTAAAAAAGCACCCGCAGTAACAATCAAACCACTGATCAAAACCGATATCACCTTAAATCTTTGGCATTTTACACTAACGATTATTTGTAATAATACTATGGCCGCAAAGTCTAAATTAATCAGGTACTCGGGATTAACTTGTCGGTAAACCAGCCATTGCTGGGCAAGTTGTTTACTTTGTTGCAGGGTAAAGTCGCTAGTCGCTATTTGCTCAATAAAAAGCGCTATTTCGCTCACTGGCACGTTTACTTTTAAATGCACTAATTCAAGGCGTATTGCTTCAAGCTCAGTGCTCGCTAAAGGTGATGAAGATGCATAATTGACTGATAGAAGCTGAATTTTTTCACTCAATGCTCCACTATCAACAAACGCAAAAAAATCCACTGTTGATTGACCAAAGCAACTGAGTAAAACAACTAAGTCTTGAGTGTTTGTATAATCGCGTATAAACAACGGTAAAGTGTAAAATAGCTGATTATACACAGTCCAAAACCCTGTCAATATGGCTAAGTACAAGGCAAAATTACGGTTACTTACCCGCACCGGCTGTAAGTGCCAGTTATGGCTTTGCTTAGTACTGACACTTTTATCCCACAACCAGTTTGTCCCTAACCATAGAGCAATTAATACAAAAGCTTGCGTATAACTGAGCCAACTCACGCCTGCGGTCATTAGAATAATCACACAAGTAAATAACAACAGTGCAAAGCGGCTGTTGCCTAATACTTGTTGAGCTTGTTGTAATACCTGCTTAAGGCTGGTATTTGCTTGCGAAGATGGGGTTGTTTCGCGATAAAATAGCAGCGGAATAAAGTTAAGCAAAATCCACACGGCCGACATTACAAATACCGCATCCCAGCTGATCGCACGCATATAACCGGCGACTAATGGGCCAATAAAGCCGCCCAAATTAACCATAGTGTAAAAAATACCAAACCCTAGGCCACGGTTAGTATCATTCGTGCTGCGACTTATAGTACCAACCACCACAGGTTTAAAACACGCCGCACCAAATGCCACCAACATTAAAATCATAAAGAACGAATTAAAGCCAGTTACTTGGCCTAAAAAGTAGTAACCTGGCGCCATAATTATAAAGGAAATTATAAACAGCCTTTTATAACCATACCGATCAGCCAGCGCGCCTGTTAACACCGGTAATAAATATAAAAAGAAAGGAATAATACCTTGCACAGCACCACGCTGTGCATCATTAAAGCCCACCCCACCTTGTTCAACTGGGGTAGTCATATAGACAGATGAAACCGCAAAAAAGCCATACCAAGCTAAGCGCTCAAAAATTTCCATGGTGTTTGCAATATAAAATGCCACACCAAAGCCTTTATTAGCTGGGGTTTGCTTACTCTGCTTTGCTGCTGAGTTGGTTGTTATTGGTATTTGATTATTATTCATAGTTTACTTTCACAATTAAACACAGTATTTTATATTGCATACAATATACACATAAAACAACTATAATTATGAAAAAACTCTCACTCACTTTGTTATTACTGTTACTTGCCGCGTGTCAAAAAGAGCCGCAAGCCGATACTGCGCAGACCGTACAACCACAAACAACAACGTCAAGTGCTATGGAAACTGATCCACAACAGATGCAAGTAGACCTATCAGTACAAGGTTACACCAGTACGTTACACAAAATGGACATTGCATTCTTAGGGAAAACCATCCCCTATACATATAGCGATGGCAAAATTGGTAATAGCCGAGGATATGATTGGTGGGTAAGTAAACACTTTGCACTGAAGAGTGATTTACCAAAAGAAAAAGTAACGCTGTATTTAGCGCTTTTAGAAATGACTTATCCACACTATGTTGCACTATTCGGTATGGAGCCACCTAATATTGAACGCCAGCGTATCGCTGTAGTGTATGGTAGCAGCCGCGATAGAGTGCGCGAGGCCATGCTTGATGACGGTTTTTTAAGAGGCGTACATAAAACCGCAGGCGGCGAAACTATGTTTTATAACCGCGCAGGATATAACTTCCCAAGCCATCGTGAGCATCACCAACGCTATATTGTCATTCACGAAACCATGCATGCTTTTCACATGGCTTTAAACGGTCATTCAACCTGGGCGCCTAATTGGATCACCGAAGGCTTAGCCGACTCGGTCGCTCGCCATGTTTACGATGCCAAGCAAAAACAACTGACTGTGATGGTGTTTGATCGTGCCCCTATGAATTATATTGAGACCGGTTTAAAGCAATATTACAGTGCTGATAAACCCACTCTTGAGCAAATAAACGATGATCCTGCACTTAAACGCGGCCTTAATTTTTTTATCATTCATTACCTTTTAAGCTCTCCAGAACGCGCACAATATTTTGCATATTTTGTGCAGCAACTTAGGCTTGCCAACCCACACAGTGACGCCACGCTCAGCACAGCCAATTCACTCCTTAAACACACTTTTAAAGATTGGCAGGCAATAGAGCAAGGCTTTGCTGACTTTGTGCAAAATATAAAACCCAGTTTTCATATTGTATCAGGCCCGTGGGAGCAAAATGGTAATGCTTATTGGCTACGAAATACAGATTCAAATACCTTATCCCGATTGGATATAAACCCCGCTCTCACTACTGATGGATCGCACCCAGTGATGGACTTTCCCGCACCAGAAGTAAATGCGTTAATCGATCTGACAAATAAGCACCAAGTGGCTGCTTTAATTGAATTTGAACCGGCACAATTACAGCGCGGTGAAATAGGCATTGCCATGCAAGGCAAGCGCAGCGAGCAAAACCAACAATACCGCACTACGTTTATTGGTAATGAGCAAGCGAATGACGACCAATTACTAAAACTATTAATAGTAGATGCTGAGCGGTTAATAATAACCGCACGTAATTTCAAGGATTTTCAGCCTGTGCAAATCGCACTTAGTCCTGAGTTAAAAGCCGCTTTAGCTCAACACGCAACACTTGGTTTAAACCTTACATTAGGGAGCAGCCAACTAACGGTGGGCTTAAAAGCGGATAACGGGACGAATATCATTGGGCAAACATTTACCCTTGCTTTATCGACTAAAATAACAGCCGCACTCGATACACAAAAAATCAGCTTATTAAGTAAAAATAACAATCACCAGATCACACCTTACTTATTTGCAACGCCAGCTGGCGATGCTAAATATTTAAATTTAGCAGCACAAAACCAAACACAGCTTACTGATCCGTGGCTATTTACAGGTTATAAATTATTAAATCGAGTGTTTAGAACCTGCCAACAACATCAGCGCAAACTGGTTAATTGCGATGTCGAGCTGAGTAAGTTAATGGCAAAATTACCTCAGCCGAGCAACCATACAGCCATAAATGCTGAACTTGCAGTTATATTTAACCGCTATAAAACCCTATTAGGTAATAGTGGTTTTAGCGCACTCAGTGGTATTAATTCTGGTGTTTACTATCACCACAACAAAGCCTTTTTACGCGTCGAAAACCCTACCGATTTTGAGCTGCAATTGGCCGCCCAAGTTAGCTTTGCAACTGCAGGTAAGGTGCTTAACAAGCACCATCTCCGTCAGCTCTTAAAACCCGGTATCCACAACATTCACTTACCAGCGTCAACACAAGCTCAAACAATTGTTGTCGAACAAGATCTTAATTGGCAAGGATTAAATAAAACCCGTGAAATTAGTGCTGCTAATGTCCCTTTCAACGGAGTTGAGATGACACTCACTCAGACTAAAAATAACGCGGGTGATTGGCTATTTACCGCGACCCTATCAGGCCCTTATTCAGGTGCGACAACGGGGCAAATAACACTGACAGCTACGCCCTTTATACAGCTTGAAAGTGTAATGACACAAAAACACCCTGTGGAGATTGCGCCTTATGCAGTACAAAACTATCAATTTAAATTCACAGCGAGTAGCGAACCGATGTTGATCACCGTCACTGCGTTATTAGATGTCGATGGGGAGGAGATCCGACTTATCAAACGGATAAACTTATAATTTAGTTAGCAGCTAAGAAATAACCTCTTAGCTGCTTTGCTTTAGCCACAACTCAACGACCCGTTGGCACGTCCCTAATATCGCCAAATGCTTTATAAATAAAGACAAAATAGAATTTAGTCCGTAAAATTAGTATCCTTGATTTTAGTCATGGTTACATATATGATAATGCCTATCATTTACAATCATCTTTTCGGATCCACTTTCATGAAAGCATTATTTAAATCAGCAACAACCTTAGGTGTGAGCCTTCTTTTAGTATCAGCATTTGTTGCGCAACCTGCATTTGCTAATGGCCCTATTGGCGAACATGTAAATCACTTACAAGCAAATATCAAAGATTACTCAGAAGAAGTTGAATGGATGATCGGCAAAGTCGATACCATGGTAAGCGACTATGAAAGCAAAGGCGTAAAAGCAGTAAAAAGCGATGACCTAATCGAGTATTGGGAATCAGTGAAGTTTCACAGCGCGATTGAAACAAATTTTGTGCCGGTATATGCGTCAATCTGGCAAGGTATTTATGGCGTAAAAATGGCCATTGATAATAACAAGCCGGCGACTGAAGCTCGTAAAGAACAACAAGCGATGAATGCTGCCTTGTGGCAAGGTCTTGGCGCAGTTAAACTAGCGGCGCAATTTCAACAAAAAGGTTTGCTTGCAAACGTTAAAGCAACTGCAACCACAAGCATGACTCAAAGTGCTACAATCGATGAAATTAAACATAAACTTGATCGTGTCATTGCCAAATATGCAGAGCGTTTAAGTGATGAAGCAACCAGCATTGTGCACGATACTTACCTTCACCTATTTGAAGGTGTTGAAGGCACACTTATCGAACAAGATGCCAAACTTGTTGAAATATTAGAAAAAGATTTTAACGTGACACTGCCAAAAGCAATTTCAGATAACAAAAGTGTTGATGAAGTACGCGATGTGGTAAGTAGCATGCACACTAAATTAGACCGCGCCAAGGTATTACTCGAAAAAGCCGAAAAAGCACGTAAGGATGTATTTTAAGTGAAGCGTAGGACCTTTATACAAGGCCTAGCTGCGTTTGGGGCAATCGGTGCATTACCATTGCCTCTTTCTCGCGCACTAGCTGCCAACATAGCAAACCCAGTTTCTGTTGATGACTTACCTAAACTTGAAGGTGAGCTGACCTTATACCTAGGTCGTGGTGAAGGTGGTTTGTATGAAAATGTGCTACAAGCAATTCAAGACAGAAACCCCAACTTTAAACTAGGCATTCGTCGTGGTCCTACAGCAGCTTTAGCCAATACCATTGTTGCTGAAGCAAAAGCAGGGGTGCGTAGAGCCGATTTGTTTTGGGCTGTTGATTCTGGCGCTATTGGCTTGGTTTCAGATGCCGGCCTTGCACAACCTATTCCGAGTGATTTATCAGCGCAGTTGCAACCACAGTTTCGCTATAAAGATTGGGCCCCTGTCACCGGTCGTGTGCGCACCATACCCTATAACACTTCGCGTTTGACCAAAGAGCAAATTCCAACCAGTATTATGGACATTGCTGATAGTGACTTAAGCATTGGCTGGGCACCTGCGTATGCATCGTTTCAATCATTTGTAACGGCAATGCGTATTCTCGAAGGTGACGATAAAACAGCGAAATGGCTGAAAAAGATTAAGAAGCGTGCTAAAACCTATGCCGGTGAGTTGGGTGTAGTAATGGCCGTTGAACGTGGTGAAGTGGATATTGGTTTTGCTAATCACTATTACACCTTACGTTTAAAATCAGGCAAACCAGATGCCAAACTTGATTTAGCATTTACCCAACAAGATGCTGGCTGTTTAGTCAATGCATCAGGTATTTTGGCATTGAACGACGACCCTCTTGCCACTCACTTTATGCGCTATTTATTAAGCATCGAAGTGCAAGGTTACTTGGCTCGTGAAGCCTATGAAATTCCGCTGGTAAATGGTGTCCCTCTACCTGAAGGGTTACCATCTTTAGCCAATATTTCACCACCCAAAGTGGACTTAACACAGTTAGCTGATCTTCGGCCAACCATAGCTTTGATGCGAAATAGCGGCGTACTGTAATGCGACTACCAGCTTCTTACCCAATGGCGCTGCTTGCAGCGCTTATTGTTTTATCTCCTATCTTTATTTTAATAACGCTGGCCACTGATGCCAGCTCTTTGTTTGATAATCATAATTTAAGTATTCTCGGCAATACTTTGTCCTTGATGGTATTAACGGTCATTGGTTCTATTTTAATCGGAGTACCGTTAGCATTTATCAGCGCTTATGTGCGCTTACCGTTTAAAAAAGTATGGTTGGTGTTTTTTGCCGCGCCTCTAGCCATTCCCAGTTACATTGGTGCATTTACGCTTTATGCGGCTTTTGGCTCCGGCGGAGAGATACATAATCTACTTGGTATTGAACTGCCATCGATGGATGGACTCAGCGGCGCAGCTATTGTCATGACTCTTTACACATTTCCATTTGTAATGATGACTACCCGCTCATCTTTACTTAGTCTTGATGCAAGCATGGTTAATGCGGCCCGCACCTTAGGTATGTCGATGACCGAAAGTGTATTTAAAGTCATTTTACCCCGTGTAGTAAATGGCATTGCCGCAGGTTCGTTATTGGTTGCACTGTATACTTTGTCTGACTTTGGCACACCTGCAATGATGCGCCTTGATACCTTTACCCGGGTTATTTATGTCGAGTACAATGCGTTTGAGTTAAGTCGTGCAGCAATGTTATCGTTACAGTTGTTGGTGATTGTGGGCTTTTTACTGTTGATTGAGTCACAAATTAAAACGGCTAGCGAACGCCATGGCCGGCCATTAATTTTGTTTCCTAGTAAGTTGCAACTAGCG
>NZ_JACJFH010000139.1:0-2587 GCF_014164495.1 Pseudoalteromonas sp. SG41-5
AAAAGATTAACAAAAAAAAAATGGTTAACGTCTTTAGCTATCGTGCCATTAACCTTTTATATGGCTGCCAGCCAAGCAACCTCATTGCAGGTAAAGCTACAACCAAGCGATCCACACTGGCAGTTGCTGATCAATAATAATTTACTGAGCCCAACAGATATAAAAATCGAAGCTAATGAACGCAGCTTCGCCCAGCAACTAAAACCACTATTACAACAAGGTAACTACCAAGCTGTTGCTGATCTATTTACACAACGTGAATTAGGTAACGATAGCCCTGCGTTACAACTTTTACGTGGCCAAGTTTTGTTAACCTTAAAACAGTTTGCAGGAGCTGAGCAGGCGTTAAAGGCAAGTTTATCAAGCATGTCAGATTTAGTTAAAGCTCATCAAGGTTTAAGTCTGCTCTATATGCAGCAAGGTAATTATCAACAAGCACAGCCACATCTAACCCGCTGTATTGAACTTGGCCAAGCAGATGCGCAAGTCTATGCGCAACTTGCCTATATTCATGTACAAGCTGAGCAACCTTGGAGCGCAATTGCAGCTTATCGTCAGGCATTAATGCTTGAGCCACAGCAAGCACAATATCAACAAGGGTTACTTTTTTCACTAATTGCTGCCGGCGATCTAGGTCAAGCCCAAGCTCTGCTAAAAGAGCTATTAAATGCATCCCCTAACAATCCAGAGCTTTGGCTACAACGTGCACAAATTGCCTTACAACAAGACAACAATAAACAAGCTTTGGCAAGTATTGAAGTAGCTTTAAAGCTGGCACCTAGCAATGCAAGTAATCAATTACTTGCAGCACAACTTCATCTTACACAAGGTAGCTACTCACGCTCTGTTGAATTGTTAAGTAATGCATTAGCAAGCACTCAGCCACCTCAAATAGCAGAAGCTAGCGAGATTAGTATGCAAACCCTAAATTGGCTTATCGCACAAAAAAAATGGCAGCTAGCCAAGCAGCTCGTTTCGCAACTAAACCCTTTTATAAATAAGTTATCAAAACAATCCCGCGCAGAGTTTTCAGTTTATACCGCTCAGCTAGCAATTGAGCAAGGTAACTTTAAACAAGCTCAAAAGAGTTTACATAAAGCATTAACAATCGACCCAAATCTTGGCGATGCACTGTTAAGCCTGGCAAATATCTATCAGCAACAAAACCAACTGACACAAGCAAGGTTAATGTATGTACGAGCACAAGCTTTACCTGAGTACCAACTCTCTGCATGGTTAGGCCTCGCGCAAATTGAAATTGAAAATAAAAACTACAAAGAAGCATTAAGCCAGCTTAAAAAAGCACTTAACGCCAACCCACAAAGGCAAGACTTACTCACCAACATTCGCGCTCTTGAAGGACTGATCCAACGAGAAGGTTAATAGTTAATAGATTTATACCAATCGTGTTAAGTTACTGACCATTTATAGCGACAGATAAATACAGTGATAACAAGGCGTAAGTTTCGACATGTAGTTGTTATACTTGAATAAATTATAACGCAGTTAGCACTTTATTTAGCTCGCTAGAATGGTTAAATATTTAAGTCGATTGGTATTACACCAAGCCCAGCACAACGTTGGGCTTTTTATTGTCTAGTTTATAGTTTCTTCTTATGTCGTTAGCGAGTTGGGTGATTTTATAGAGAGTGTGGGTTTGTCTGTGATACCAGTCTGCATAAAGATTAAGTCAATTTGATCCAGTCTCTAGAGCATATGCTTTTAACCGTATCAGGATCAGGAATGAATTTATTCCACGCTTGCGAAACCTGTTCGACTATTTCTTCATAACCACTAAACACACGATTAGATAAACAGTGTTGCCGTATCCAACTCCATTGTTAAGGTTGTTTGAAACCCATTTATTGACACTGCCGCGCGCTGTATTTAGGCGCTTAGCAATATTCGTTCTGTTTTCACCCTCAAAGAATAATGAAACAGCAAGCAGGCGTATGCGCTTTCTTGCATTAGGCTCTTTACGTGATAAAGCTAAAAGTTGCTTGGATTTTTATAAGTTCAATTTAGTAAAAGTAGATAAGTATCAGTGTGCTAATTAGATCACATAATTTGGCAGATTGGTATAAGCCACTGGGTTTATTGATCAATAAAATATCATCGTCTTTATATAAAATTTCCACATGCTCATGACAAACCGATGCAATAAAGTCATCGACAATAGAATGCTGTGGCAAATTTGTATCAGACATTATTTCTCTCATTATTGATTTTATAAAAACGTTGCAACATTAGTATCTTGAAACTAGTTCAATTTCTATCATACACAAAAAAGTCGGTATGCTGCGCTGTAGTTTGGCTTTTAACTATAAAGGGCGCTAGTTTTCAAGATTAGAAAATGGCAGTGAACGCATGTCAAAGGTTAACGCTGACGGCTCGAAGCCAATAGCTTTCCTGCAGACGTAAAAAAGCCGCTTCATTTCTGAAGCGGCTTTCTCAATTTGGAGCCTGGCAATGTCCTACTTTCACATAGCAAATGCTACACTATCATCGGCGCTGTTTCGTTTCACTACTGAGTTCGGCATGGGGTCAGGTGGGTCCAAAACGCTATTGTTACCAAGCAAATTTGGTG
>NZ_JACJFH010000139.1:2687-7813 GCF_014164495.1 Pseudoalteromonas sp. SG41-5
AAATTTGGAATTCTGATAATAAAAGTTTTCAGTAAATCTACTTTAGTCTATTAACTTCTTGCGCTATCAACTATCACATAAAACGCGTTTGGCGTTGTATGGTTAAGCCTCACGGGTAATTAGTACAAGTTAGCTTAACATATCACTATGCTTCCACATCTTGCCTATCAACGTTGTAGTCTTCAACGGCCCTTCAGAGAGCTTAAAGCTCTAGTGAGAACTCATCTCGAGGCCTGCTTCGCGCTTAGATGCTTTCAGCGCTTATCAGTTCCGAACGTAGCTACCGGGCAATGCCATTGGCATGACAACCCGAACACCAGCGGTTCGTTCACTCCGGTCCTCTCGTACTAGGAGCAACCCCTCTCAATTCTCAAACGCCCACGGCAGATAGGGACCGAACTGTCTCACGACGTTCTAAACCCAGCTCGCGTACCACTTTAAATGGCGAACAGCCATACCCTTGGGACCGACTTCAGCCCCAGGATGTGATGAGCCGACATCGAGGTGCCAAACACCGCCGTCGATATGAACTCTTGGGCGGTATCAGCCTGTTATCCCCGGAGTACCTTTTATCCGTTGAGCGATGGCCCTTCCATTCAGAACCACCGGATCACTATGACCTACTTTCGTACCTGCTCGACGTGTCTGTCTCGCAGTTAAGCTGGCTTCTACCATTACACTAACCGTACGATGTCCGACCGTACTTAGCCAACCTTCGTGCTCCTCCGTTACTCTTTGGGAGGAGACCGCCCCAGTCAAACTACCCACCAGGCACTGTCCGTAACCCCGATTCAGGGGCCAACGTTAGAACATCAAAACTACAAGGGTGGTATTTCAAGGACGACTCCACAAAAACTAGCGTCTGCGCTTCTAAGTCTCCCACCTATCCTACACATGTAGGTTCAATGTTCAGTGCCAAGCTGTAGTAAAGGTTCACGGGGTCTTTCCGTCTAGCCGCGGGTACACAGCATCTTCACTGCGATTTCAATTTCACTGAGTCTCGGGTGGAGACAGCGTGGCCATGGTTACACCATTCGTGCAGGTCGGAACTTACCCGACAAGGAATTTCGCTACCTTAGGACCGTTATAGTTACGGCCGCCGTTTACCGGGGCTTCGATCAAGAGCTTCTCCGAAGATAACCCCATCAATTAACCTTCCGGCACCGGGCAGGTGTCACACCGTATACGTCATCTTGCGATTTTGCACAGTGCTGTGTTTTTAATAAACAGTCCCAGCCACCTGGTCACTGCGGCTCCAATCAGCTTAGAGAGCAAGTCTCATCACCAATCGGAGCGTACCTTCTCCCGAAGTTACGGTACGATTTTGCCTAGTTCCTTCACCCGAGTTCTCTCAAGCGCCTTAGTATTCTCTACCTGACCACCTGTGTCGGTTTGGGGTACGATTCGGTATAATCTGAAGCTTAGAGGCTTTTCCTGGAAGTATGGCATCAGCAACTTCATCACCTTAGTGACTCGTCTCGTGTCTCAGCCTAACAGCAACCCGGATTTACCTAAGTCGCTAGCCTACTCACTTTCACATGGACTACCAACGCCATGCTTGCTTAGCCTGCTCCGTCCCCCCATCGCAATTATACCAAGTACGGAAATATTAATCCGTTTCCCATCGACTACGCCTTTCGGCCTCGCCTTAGGGGTCGACTTACCCTACCCTGATTAACATGGGATAGGAACCCTTGGTCTTCCGGCGTGCGGGTTTTTCACCCGCATTATCGTTACTCATGTCAGCATTCGCACTTCTGATACGTCCAGCATACCTCCCGGTACACCTTCAACCGCTTACAGAACGCTCCCCTACCACTCAGAATAAATTCTGAATCCGCAGCTTCGGTGCATAGTTTAGCCCCGTTACATCTTCCGCGCAGACCGACTCGACCAGTGAGCTATTACGCTTTCTTTAAAGGATGGCTGCTTCTAAGCCAACCTCCTGGCTGTCTGGGCCTTTCCACATCGTTTCCCACTTAACTATGACTTTGGGACCTTAGCTGGCGGTCTGGGTTGTTTCCCTCTTCACGACGGACGTTAGCACCCGCCGTGTGTCTCCCGGATATTACTTTACGGTATTCGGAGTTTGCAAAGGGTTGGTAAGTCGGGATGACCCCCTAGCCTTAACAGTGCTCTACCCCCGTAAGTATTCGTCCGAGGCTCTACCTAAATAGATTTCGGGGAGAACCAGCTATCTCCCGGTTTGATTAGCCTTTCACTCCTAGCCACAGGTCATCCCCTAACTTTTCAACGTTAGTGGGTTCGGTCCTCCAGTTGATGTTACTCAACCTTCAACCTGCCCATGGCTAGATCACCGGGTTTCGGGTCTATACCTTGCAACTAATCGCCCAGTTAAGACTCGGTTTCCCTACGGCTACCCTAATCGGTTAACCTCGCTACAAAATATAAGTCGCTGACCCATTATACAAAAGGTACGCAGTCACCCAACAAGTGGGCTCCTACTGCTTGTACGTACACGGTTTCAGGTTCTATTTCACTCCCCTCACAGGGGTTCTTTTCGCCTTTCCCTCACGGTACTGGTTCACTATCGGTCAGTTGGGAGTATTTAGCCTTAGATGATGGTCCACCTATATTCAGTCAAAGTTTCACGTGCTCCGACCTACTCGATTTCACTTAAAAGGGATTTTCATGTACGGGACTATCACCCTGTATCGTGGCACTTTCCAGAGCCTTCCATTAACACCAATTAAGCTTAAGGGCTGTTCCGATTTCGCTCGCCGCTACTTTCGGAATCTCGGTTGATTTCTTTTCCTACGGGTACTTAGATGTTTCAGTTCTCCGCGTTCGCCTCGTTAACCTATGTATTCAGTTAACGATACCTGCAAGCAGGTGGGTTTCCCCATTCGGAAATCCTAGTCTCAAGTGCTTTTTACTAGCTTGACTAGGCTTATCGCAAGTTAATACGTCCTTCATCGCCTCCAACTGCCAAGGCATCCACCGTGTACGCTTAGTCACTTAACCATACAACCCAAACGGGTCTTTGTTTTGTGACAGTTTAACTTCGCCAGAAGTTAATATTGAATACTAAAGTAGATACCAATTAACAAACGTAAACGTTCATTAAATGGCACTGAATGATACTGCTATCATTCTTTTTTACTTTTGAAAACTCTGTACAAATACACTGTATTTATACGAATTTTATTATCAGCTTTTCCAAATTTTTAAAGAGCATATTAATTAGTTAACCCAAAGGGTAAAACTAACTAACAATCATCTGTGTGGACACTACGAACAAATAAGTTCTAAATCGTATAAGGAGGTGATCCAGCCCCAGGTTCCCCTAGGGCTACCTTGTTACGACTTCACCCCAGTCATGAATCACTCCGTGGTAAACGTCCTCCCGAGGGTTAGACTATCTACTTCTGGAGCAACCCACTCCCATGGTGTGACGGGCGGTGTGTACAAGGCCCGGGAACGTATTCACCGCGTCATTCTGATACGCGATTACTAGCGATTCCGACTTCATGGAGTCGAGTTGCAGACTCCAATCCGGACTACGACGCACTTTAAGTGATTCGCTTACTCTCGCGAGTTCGCAGCACTCTGTATGCGCCATTGTAGCACGTGTGTAGCCCTACACGTAAGGGCCATGATGACTTGACGTCGTCCCCACCTTCCTCCGGTTTATCACCGGCAGTCTCCTTAGAGTTCTCAGCATTACCTGCTAGCAACTAAGGATAGGGGTTGCGCTCGTTGCGGGACTTAACCCAACATCTCACAACACGAGCTGACGACAGCCATGCAGCACCTGTATCAGAGTTCCCGAAGGCACCAAACTATCTCTAGTAAGTTCTCTGTATGTCAAGTGTAGGTAAGGTTCTTCGCGTTGCATCGAATTAAACCACATGCTCCACCGCTTGTGCGGGCCCCCGTCAATTCATTTGAGTTTTAACCTTGCGGCCGTACTCCCCAGGCGGTCTACTTAATGCGTTAGCTTTGAAAAACAGAACCGAGGTTCCGAGCTTCTAGTAGACATCGTTTACGGCGTGGACTACCAGGGTATCTAATCCTGTTTGCTCCCCACGCTTTCGTACATGAGCGTCAGTGTTGACCCAGGTGGCTGCCTTCGCCATCGGTATTCCTTCAGATCTCTACGCATTTCACCGCTACACCTGAAATTCTACCACCCTCTATCACACTCTAGTTTGCCAGTTCGAAATGCAGTTCCCAGGTTGAGCCCGGGGCTTTCACATCTCGCTTAACAAACCGCCTGCGTACGCTTTACGCCCAGTAATTCCGATTAACGCTCGCACCCTCCGTATTACCGCGGCTGCTGGCACGGAGTTAGCCGGTGCTTCTTCTGTAAGTAACGTCACAGATAGCCTCTATTAAAGACTACCCTTTCCTCCTTACTGAAAGTGCTTTACAACCCGAAGGCCTTCTTCACACACGCGGCATGGCTGCATCAGGCTTGCGCCCATTGTGCAATATTCCCCACTGCTGCCTCCCGTAGGAGTCTGGGCCGTGTCTCAGTCCCAGTGTGGCTGATCATCCTCTCAAACCAGCTAGGGATCGTTGCCTTGGTAAGCCATTACCTTACCAACTAGCTAATCCCACTTGGGCTAATCTTTTGGCGTGAGGCCCGAAGGTCCCCCACTTTGGTCCGTAGACATTATGCGGTATTAGCAGTCGTTTCCAACTGTTGTCCCCCACCAAAAGGCATATTCCCAAGCATTACTCACCCGTCCGCCGCTCGTCAGCAAAGTAGCAAGCTACTCTCTGTTACCGCTCGACTTGCATGTGTTAGGCCTGCCGCCAGCGTTCAATCTGAGCCATGATCAAACTCTTCAATTAAAAGTTTTTTGTCTTTCGACAGCTCAATGAATTCTGAATTTATTTAATATCTTTCGATATTGAATTGACTGTGCCGAAGCAACTTATAAATAAGTTACTTCTGTTGGTCACTCAGTTTCAATTGAGACTCTAAATTTTTTGCCTTGCTTAGCGAACTAAGCTTGGCTGTTAGAACTCAATCTGTACGAGTGCCCACACAGATGATTGCTTTATATTGTTAAAGAACGTTGCGGTTAAAGTTAAACTTTATCTCGCTAGGGCTGCGCATATTACGCTTTCCTATTTTTTTGTCAACACTTAATTTT
>NZ_JACJFH010000013.1:0-75684 GCF_014164495.1 Pseudoalteromonas sp. SG41-5
CTAACTTGCTAACTTGCTAACTTGCTAACTTGCTAACTTAAACGCCTACTTTTTATCCGCTATGCTTGCTTAATCCGCTATCTGACCAAATAATTGCCCCCTAGACTCGACTATCATAAATATTAGGTTATAATGCCGCGTCTATTGTTTAACATAGTGCCCGAAGGGCAGAGCAGCATTGGTATCTTATAGTGAAGATGGGGTTGATAAGTCGCTTTAATGACTTTAAACGTGCCAAAACGCATAGTGATTACCGTGTTTGTAAGGAAGGCGAACAGTCGCCAAAATTGAAGATTGAGGTATATCATGCAAGTTTCTGTTGAGACGACTCAAGGCCTTGAGCGCCGTCTGACCATCACCGTTCCTGCAGAGAACGTTGAGACCGAAGTAAAAAAACGCTTACAACAACTGTCTAAAACCCAGCGTATTGATGGTTTCCGTCCTGGTAAAGTACCAACGTCTGTAATCAACAAACGTTACGGTGGCGCAGTTCGTCAGGAAGTTGCTGGCGAAGTAATGCAACGTAATTTTTATGAAGCTATCGTAGCTGAAAAAATTAACCCTGCTGGCGCACCAACATTTGCTCCTAAAGCACTTGAAGCAGGTAAAGATTTAGAATTTTCTGCAACATTTGAAGTTTACCCTGAAGTTGAAGTTCAAGGTTTAGATAAAATCACTGTAGAAAAACCAGCTGTAACTGTAACTGACGAAGATTTAGCAAACATGCTAGAAACACTTCGTAAGCAACATGCATCATGGGCTGAAGTTGATGTAGCTGCTGGCGAAAAAGACCGTGTAACGGTTGATTTCGTAGGTACTATCGACGGTGAAGTATTCGAAGGCGGAAAAGCTGAAGACTTCCCATTAGAACTTGGTCAAGGTCGTATGATCCCAGGTTTTGAAGATAACATCGTAGGTAAAAAAGCAGGCGAAGAAGTTGTTTCTGACGTAACTTTCCCTGAAGATTACCATGCTGAAAATCTTAAAGGCAAAGCAGCTCAATTCACTATCACAGTGAAGAAAGTTGAAGCGCAAGAGCTACCTGAACTTAGCGAAGAATTCGCAACTAAGTTTGGTGTAACTGAAGGCGGTGTTGACGCTCTTAAAGAAGAAGTTAAAAAGAACATGACACGTGAACTTGACCAAGCGGTTAAAGCTAACGTGAAAGACCAAGCAATTAAAGGTCTTTTAGCTAACAACGAAATCGATGTGCCTAAAGCGCTAGTAGATCAAGAAATTGATGCACTACGTCAACAAGCTGCACAACGTTTTGGTGGCGATGCTAAAAACATGCCTGAGCTTCCAGCAGAGTTGTTCCACGAGCAAGCTGTAACACGCGTTAAAACTGGCCTATTATTAGGTGAAGTAATTAAAGCGAACGAGATCAAAGTTGATGATTCAAAAGTTGAAGCGTTAATTGCAACAGTGGCTTCTGCATACGAAGATCCAACTGAAGTTGTAGAATACTACAAAGCAAATGATCAACTTATGCAACAGATGCGTAATGTAGCAATGGAAGAGCAAGCTGTTGAAGCTATTTTAGCTAAAGCAAATGTAACTGACGTTGAAAAAGCATTTGATGACATCATGAATCCGCAGCAAGGTGCTTAATAAGTCATTGACTTAAGTCCTCGCTAACGATTAAATGGCTCGTGTTACTCTGTTTTATGCAGCGTGCCCGAGCCATTTTAGTTTGTGGCCTTCAATTTTGCCAAAAAGATAACTATGCTTTTCTTATAATAAGGATAAGTATAAGCGCATAAGGAATAAAATAAGTATGAACACTGGTATTACAGATCCTCTAAATGCATTAGTTCCAATGGTTGTTGAACAGACAGCAAAAGGCGAGCGCTCGTATGATATTTATTCGAGACTATTAAAAGAGCGAATCATATTTTTAACGGGCCAGGTTGAAGATAACATGGCGAATCTAATTTTAGCGCAAATGTTATTTTTAGAATCAGAAAACCCAGAAAAAGATATCTTTTTATATATCAATTCACCGGGTGGTTCAGTGACTGCGGGTATGGCAATCTACGACACCATGAATTTTATTAAACCAGATGTAAGTACAATTTGTGTTGGTCAAGCGGCTAGCATGGGTGCATTCTTATTAACAGCTGGTGCAAAAGGCAAACGTTATTGTTTACCTAATTCACGCGTGATGATTCACCAACCATTAGGTGGTTTCCAAGGTCAAGCATCTGACTTTGAAATACACGCTAAAGAAATCCTGTCTATTAAAGACAAATTAAACCGTTTAATGGCAGAGCATACTGGCCAACCATTAGATGTGATTTCAAAAGATACAGACCGTGATAACTTTATGAGCGCAACTCAAGCCGTTGATTATGGTTTAGTTGATGCGGTATTTACTAATCGCGAAAGTAAGTAAATATAACAGCGAGTAGTTAACGCTACTTGCTGAAGTCGTTTACACTGTGAAAACCAAAGATTTTTGGTATAGTAAAACGTATTAAAATAGCTGCTAAGTAGTTTGGCAGCCAACGTATAAGATGAGGTAGCTGAATGTCTGACACTCCTACAGACGGCGACAAAAGTAATAAATTGTTATACTGCTCTTTTTGTGGCAAAAGCCAGCATGAAGTTCGTAAACTCATTGCAGGGCCTTCAGTATACATTTGTGATGAATGTGTTGAGCTGTGTAATGACATTATCAGGGAAGAGATCAAAGACATTGCGCCTAAGCACAATACCTCTGATAAACTGCCTGCACCAAAAGAAATTCGTAATCATTTAGATGATTATGTTATTGGTCAAGATCACGCTAAAAAAGTATTGTCAGTAGCGGTTTATAACCACTACAAACGATTACGTAATCAAAGCACCAAGGTCGACATTGAGTTAGGTAAAAGTAATATCTTACTTATTGGCCCAACCGGCAGTGGTAAAACATTATTAGCTGAAACGTTAGCGCGTTTATTAGATGTGCCGTTTACAATGGCCGATGCAACCACACTAACTGAAGCTGGTTATGTGGGCGAAGATGTTGAAAACATCATTCAAAAGTTGCTACAAAAATGTGATTACGATGTAGAAAAAGCGCAACGTGGTATTGTTTACATTGATGAGATTGACAAAATTTCACGTAAATCTGATAACCCGTCGATCACTCGTGATGTATCTGGTGAGGGCGTGCAACAAGCACTGCTTAAACTAATTGAAGGTACTGTGGCATCTGTGCCACCACAAGGCGGACGTAAACACCCACAGCAAGAGTTTTTACAGGTAGACACCTCTAAAATCTTATTCATCTGTGGTGGCGCATTCTCTGGTCTTGATAAAGTGATCGAGCAGCGTAGTCATAAAAATACCGGTATTGGTTTTGGGGTAAACGTAAAAGAATCTGCGGCGAGTCGTTCTTTAAGTGATACATTTAAAGATGTTGAGCCAGAAGATTTAGTGAAATATGGTTTGATCCCTGAGTTCATTGGTCGTCTACCAGTAGTGGCAACCTTAACTGAACTCGATGAGTCGGCTTTAGTGCAAATATTAAATGAGCCTAAAAACGCCTTAACGAAACAGTACGGCGCATTATTTGGTATGGAAGACGTTGAACTTGAATTCCGTGATGACGCACTGCGTGCTATCGCTCATAAAGCGATGGAGCGTAAAACAGGTGCCCGTGGTCTTCGTTCAATCGTTGAAGCGGTGTTACTCGATACTATGTACGAACTTCCTTCAATGGAAAACGTCAGCAAAGTCGTGATTGACGAAACCGTGATCAAAGGTGAATCAGATCCTATTTTGATTTATCAAAGCGCTAGCCAAGATAAAGCAGCGTCTGAGTAAAATTTACTCATTTTGATAATAAAAAGGAGCCTAGTGCTCCTTTTTTTATAATTTATTTAATCCAGTTGCGTTAAATTGTTGAACTTTACTTAGGTTATCCCCATATACTTGAGTAATCTTTAAAATAAATGAAGAGCGAAGAGAAAAATAATGACGCTTGAGAGAACAGATCGAGTCGAAATCCCGGTGCTAGCACTGCGCGATGTCGTGGTATATCCGCACATGGTGATCCCGCTTTTTGTAGGCCGTGAAAAATCAATAAAATGCCTTGAAGCGGCAATGGATAAAGACAAACAAATTTTCCTTGTTGCGCAAAAAGACGCGACCGTAGATGAGCCTGAGCAAGATGATATTTACCGTGTTGGTACCATAGCCACGGTATTACAATTGCTTAAACTTCCTGATGGCACAGTCAAAGTACTGGTTGAAGGCACACAGCGAGCAAAACTAGAAAGCTTTATTGATAATGAAGACTTTTTTGTTGCTAATGCGCAGTTTATTGGTTCAGAAGAAATCGATGAGCAAGAGCAAGATGTATTTATTCGCAGTGCCATCAGTCAGTTTGAAGGCTATGTAAAGCTAAATAAAAAAATACCACCAGAGGTGTTAACCTCGGTCAGTGGCATTGATGAAGCGCCGCGCCTTGCCGATACGATGGCAGCGCACATGCCGCTGAAAGTGCCTGAAAAGCAAAAAGTACTCGAAATCACCAATGTTACAGAACGTCTTGAATATTTAATGGCGTTGATGGAAGGTGAAATCGACTTATTGC
This sequence comes from Pseudoalteromonas sp. SG41-5, assembly GCF_014164495.1. Lineage (NCBI taxonomy): Bacteria > Pseudomonadati > Pseudomonadota > Gammaproteobacteria > Alteromonadales > Pseudoalteromonadaceae > Pseudoalteromonas > Pseudoalteromonas sp. SG41-5. Next base: position 4,586 of record NZ_JACJFH010000013.1, read on the forward strand.
AAGTTGAGAAAAAAATTCGTACCCGCGTTAAAAAGCAGATGGAAAAGTCGCAACGTGAGTATTACCTCAATGAGCAAATGAAAGCCATTCAAAAAGAATTAGGCGAGCTTGACGACGTACCAGATGAATTCGAAGCACTGAAAAAGCGCATTGAAGAATCAGGTATGAGCAATGACGCACAAGAAAAAGCGAACTCTGAACTTGCTAAGCTTAAAATGATGTCGCCTATGTCGGCAGAAGCCACGGTTGTACGTTCATACATAGACACATTAATTAATGTGCCATGGAAAAAACGTTCGAAAGTGAAAAAAGACTTAGCGGGCGCACAAAAGATTTTAGACAGCGACCATCATGGTCTTGATAAAGTCAAAGAACGCATCATTGAATATCTCGCCGTGCAACAGCGTACCAATAAACTCAAAGGACCAATTTTGTGCCTTGTGGGTCCACCAGGTGTTGGTAAAACGTCATTAGGTCAATCGATTGCTCGCTCGACAGGGCGTAAGTATATTCGTATGGCACTAGGTGGTGTTCGTGATGAAGCAGAAATTCGTGGTCACCGTCGTACTTACATAGGTTCAATGCCAGGTAAGTTGATTCAAAACATGAGTAAAGTGGGCGTTAAAAATCCATTATTCTTGTTAGATGAAATCGATAAAATGTCATCTGATATGCGTGGCGATCCTGCATCGGCACTGCTAGAAGTACTTGATCCTGAGCAAAATAGCCATTTTGCGGATCATTACTTAGAAGTCGATTATGACTTATCTGACGTAATGTTTGTTGCTACATCAAACAGCTTTAACATTCCTGGTCCGTTATTGGATCGGATGGAAGTGATCCGGTTATCGGGTTATACCGAAGATGAAAAGCTGAATATTGCCAAAGAGCATTTAATTGTTAAACAAGTTAAGCGCAATGGCTTAAAAGATGGCGAATTAATCATCGAAGACAGTGCAATCATCGGCATTATTCGTTATTACACCCGTGAAGCGGGCGTACGTAACTTAGAACGCGAAATATCTAAGTTATGCCGTAAAGCGGTGAAGAATATCTTGCTTGAAAAAGGCACTAAAACAGTCACTATTAATGCTGACAACCTTGAAGATTTCTTAGGTGTGCAGCGCTATGATTATGGTAAAGCTGAAGACGGCGATCGCATTGGCCAAGTTACAGGTTTAGCGTGGACTGAAGTGGGCGGTGATTTGCTGACCATCGAATGTGCCGCAGTACCAGGCAAAGGTAAACTAAGCTACACCGGGTCACTAGGCGATGTAATGCAAGAGTCGATTCAAGCAGCTATGACAGTTGTACGTAATCGCGCTGATGCATTTCGTATCAACAGTGATTTTTACGAAAAACGTGATATTCATGTTCACGTACCTGAGGGGGCAACTCCAAAAGATGGACCAAGTGCTGGCGCCGCGATGGTAACAGGTTTGGTATCAAGTCTTACAGGTAACCCGGTACGTGCTGATGTGGCGATGACGGGTGAAATCACCTTACGTGGTGAAGTATTACCAATTGGTGGCTTAAAAGAGAAACTATTAGCCGCTCATCGTGGTGGAATTAAAACGGTCATTATTCCAAAAATTAACGAACGTGACTTAAAAGAGATCCCTGACAATGTATTGGCAGGACTTGATATTCACCCAGTTACGTGGATTGATGAGGTTTTAAAACTGGCTTTAGTACACCCAGTTGAGAGTTTTTCAGTCGAAACATCAAAAAACCAGTAAAAAAGCGAAAAAAAGTGCTTTAAAGGGCTTTTCAAATCTAGATGGTATGATAAGTTAAGCACTGGTTTTCAAGCCGAGGCCTTATGTGGCCTAGGCTGAAGAAAAATTACAATCGTATGAGCATGAAAAAGTTTGCTCTAAAATTTTCAAAATAGTGATGTTAGTTTAAAAAACAATCGCTCTTGATAATAACAATGAAAGAGGATGATATTGTGAATAAATCTCAATTAATCGATCAAATCGCAGCTGATGCTGACATTTCTAAAGCGGCTGCGGGTCGTGCACTTGATTCATTCATCGAGGCTGTTTCTGGCGCTCTTAAAGATGGCGACTCAGTAGCATTAGTTGGTTTCGGTACTTTCTCAGTACGTGAACGTGCTGCACGTTCAGGCCGTAACCCACAAACTGGCGAAACAATTCAAATCGCTGCAGCGACTATCCCAGCTTTTAAAGCAGGTAAAGCGCTTAAAGATGCATGTAACAGCTAATCACTGCTCTTTAGTGAGTTAGTTTGGTAGTGTAAGAAGTTAATCGCTTTTACAGCTTAATTAACGTTCTTTCTCGCCAACTGCTTCAAGTAAAAAAGCGTATCTGGTAAGATACGCTTTTTTTACATAAGCAAGGCGATTTCTGCCTCGAATAGAATAGAGATAAATAAATGCTTGAGAAAATCAGAGAAGGTTCACAAGGACCGGTAGCTAAAATTATTTTAGGCGCGGTGATTTTATCTTTTGCCTTAGCAGGGATCGGTGGTTACTTAGGTCAAACCACAGAGCAGCCCGTAGCTGAAGTAAATGGAGTTAAAATTAGCCAAACCGAGTTTAGCCGTGCGTTCCAAAATGAACGTGCACGTTTAGAGCAACAATTTGGCGAATACTTTGCACAAATTGCTGCTGATCCAAATTACATGGCACAAATTCGTCAAGGCGTCGTTGACCGTCTAGTACAACAAGAATTGCAAACTCAACTAGCGGCCGAACTTGGCTTACGTGTTAGTGACGACAGTGTTCGTAAAGCGATTTTAGAATTGCCATACTTCCAAATTGGTGGGCAATTTAACAACGATCGTTACTTACAAGTTATCCGTCAAATGAACTTTCAACCTGACGCATTTCGTGAATATTTACGTGAAGAAATGACTCGTAGCCAGCTAATTTCAGCGGTTGCAGGTACCGATTTTGCTCTAAATAGCGAACTGACTAATGCCGTTGCGCTACAACAGCAAACGCGCAATATTGACTATGTCGTGATCAGCAAAGAGTCTTTACAGCAAAACGTGACAGTAACAGAGCAAGAAATTGCCGATTACTATGATCTAAATATGTCGCAGTTTTTAGCGCCAGAGCAAGTATCAGTAAACTACATTGATTTAAATGCAGCTAACTTAACACTTGAAACTCATGTTAGCGAAGCAGACGTTAAAGCATATTATGATCAAAACAAAGCACAATACGTCGAACCTGAAAAACGCCGTGTATCGCATATCTTAATTGATAACAGTGAAGATGATGATGCAGCAAAAGCCAAAGCAGAAGACTTGTTAGCACAATTACAACAAGGCGGTGACTTTGCGGCATTAGCAGAATCATCATCTGATGATACCGTTAGTGCTGAAATGGGTGGTGACTTAGATTGGATAGAACGTGACATGATGGATCCTGCTTTTGAAGATGCGGCATTCGCATTAGCAAATAAAGGGGATTTTTCAGACGTTGTACAATCTGAGTTTGGTTACCATATTATTCAGTTAACTGATATTCAGAGCCAACAAGTAAAAGCGTATGACACTGTTAAAGCTGATTTACGTGCTGAGCTTGAGCGTACTGAAAAAGTAAATGCATTCTATGAAAAGCAAACAGAAATGGGCGCTATTGCATTTGAAATTTCAGATACCTTGGTTGATGCTGCAGAAGTTGCCGGTGTTGAAGTACAAACAACAGCATTAGTTGACCGTAATTCTCTACCTGCGCCGCTTAATACACCAGCGGTATTAGCTGCAATCTTCTCACCAGATGTGCTTGAAGATAAAATGAACTCTGAGGTTATCGAAGTGGGCGATGAGCATGTTGTGTTAGTGCGTGTTAAAGAGCATGTACCAGCTGCAACAAAAGCACTTGCTGATGTATCAGAGCAAATTAAAGCACGTTTAGTTAGTGAAAAAGCTTCAGAGCTTGCGAAAGAAAAAGCAACAACACTATATGCTGAAATTGAAGCTGGCAAGAGCTTAAATGACCTAGTAACTGAGCAAAGCTTAGAACTTCGTCAAGAAGCGGCACTAACCCGTCAAGCTTACACTGTTTCGCCTGCAATCGTTCAACATGCCTTTAAAATGGCACACCCAACTGACACACCAGTAGTTGAAAAAGTTGACCTAAACAACGGTGACGCGGCAATCGTAGCACTTAAAACAGTGACTAACGCTACTGTTGAAGACGAAATTGACGCACAGCTTAAGCAAAATATTACTATGACCCAAGTTAACAAAAACTACATGGTATTCATTGAAGCTTTAAAAGCAAATGCAGAATTAAACTTACCTAAAGCGCAAGCCGCCACAGAGTAATAGTTAATTAAGCAAACCTAAAAAAGCGCCTAATGGCGCTTTTTTTGTGGGTAGAATATAAAGGTTAAAGGTGCTAGGTTAAAGTTAAAAGGTACTAGGTGAGTGGCTTGTAGGCTCGAGTTTACCCCGCGCAATTATGTATAAGTTTTAAGTGCCGTAGTGGTATCTCAGTTGTGCGATTAAAAGCGTATCGTCTTGGTACTTGTATACTATTCTGTGCTCATCATTTATCCGTCGAGACCAATAACCTGATAAACCATGCTTGAATGGCTCAGGCTTTCCGAGTCCTTCATGTGGACTGCGTTGAATATCTTTAATCAGTAAATTTATACGTTTTAGTATTTTTTTATCATGGCCTTGCCAATAAAGGTATTCTTGCCACGCATGGGTAGAGAAGGTCAATTTCACTCAAGCAACTCTCTTTGTGTGCCTTTACCTTGCTCAAGTTCGGCAATTGACTCCAAAAGCTTGCGGACATTGGCCGGGGATCTAAGTAGGTAAGTGGTTTCTTGCATGGCGTTATAATCTTCTAACGACATCATAACCACTGGGCTTTCACTTTTACGGGTAATAATAATCGGCGCATGATCATCGCACACCTGCGCCATGGTACTCGCTAAATTAGCACGAGCAGCAGTATAACTAATAGCATCCATAACAACTCCAAAATGTTCATGTACGTTAATTTGTACATTATAACCTATACACAAATAATAAGTCACTTTAAATTAAGACACAGGAGATAGGTTAAAGGTTGAAGGTGCTAGGTAATTAGGTGCTAAGGGAGTGTGGTGTTGTAGGCTCGAGTTTACCTCGCGCTGCTACGCGTAGGTTGGGTAGAGTGAAACGAAACCCAAGGAAAAAACACCCTGTCAGTCTGGATCTAGGTACTGCATTATCGAGTGTTTTTATTTCTTCGATGTATTCTGAATTTTGGCAAAGCCACAATGTGCGGATTTTAAATGTGGAGGCGAAGGCGGAACTTTGAAAATCTAGAACCATTGCCTTGTTATACCTTACCTTTAATCTTATCTAATAATTTTTTAGGATGAAGCTTCAGCGCTCCCCATTTAATTTCTCCTAAACTAAGAGAGCCGTCTAGTATTTCAATATCATCTGAATTCCTCATGCTTTGAATCAGCATCAACTCCGAACTCTTTTTATCATAACTCTCTTTTAAATTCATGATAGAAAGCTCCTTCATTTCAATGATAGCATCCTTCATTTGAATTTGTGTTTTAAAGCTCTCAATCTGATTTGTAAGCATTTGAACTTTAAATTTATCCTCTGTAGATATTTTTGTATCTAATGCAGGCAAATACTCTGAGTATGGCAAAGAAATGTATTGATAAAACAGCATTTCAATTTTACTTGTTAATTCACTTGCATCTTCAGGAGATACAATTATAGATGTTTGACCGTTTTTATTTTCTGTTGAAACACTTGCATCTATCCCAAGGTTTCGTAGAAATTCACCAAACCAGATTAAATATTGTGAGCAAATAGATTCATACTCTTTGGGGAATTCAAAAACTTTTACAAACAAGTCTTTTGATTTGTTTTTAATAAGTTTTATTAGTAAAGACTGGTAGGTTTCTTTAGCTATTATAATGAGTGGCTCTATTTGCTTTATAATTTCTCCTTGGCTAACAACTAAGGTTATATTTAGAGACGCCCAGCCTTCATCCTTTGTTATTTGAGAATTAAAACCAGAGCGCCTAATTTCATCTTTATAGCATTCCAAAAACTCTTGGATTGTTATAGGCTGATTCCAATCTTCCCAATTAAAGGTAACATGGAGTATAAGCTCTACAGAATTACCATCACATTTGAAATCAATCCAATTTACATTAGAGAACTCATCTGATTCGAACTCAGACAAGTATTGAAGACCTGATGGTATTTCATCTACTTTTTTTTCAATGATTTTCGTTGTGAGATCAAAATCTATATCCTCACAATAAAACCTCAATAGATCTTTGTGATAACTTTGCTCAGGTATAACAAGAAGCTCTGTGTCATTTTCTAGCAAAATTAAGGAGTTTTCTTTTTCAATAAATTTCAAATTCAAAATTTACCCCTTTGGGATACAATTTAATCAGAGGGCACTTTCCTCTTTTACACAAAAGGCGTGTCCTCTTATTTACATTACATACTAATAACAAATTATGTAACGGTTTGCTACTTATATACTTTCAGTCTATTTATTATCAAATGGAAAAATAAATGCACTTTCCCCATATATTGACTTCATGAATCACAGTTCATGACTGACCGCATATTGCTTTAAATTTCTTATCAACTCGAACAATAAACGTTGGGTTTCGTTGCTTTCTACCCAACCTTGTTAAAACTCCGGGCTGCTCTGGCTTTTCCTAGAACCTTTCGCCTAGCACCTCGTAGCTATATTCAACAACTCAACAATTTCTGGGTGACTTTTGATTGGGGCTTTTGGAATATATCTTCCGTTCTACCGTATTCAACGATTTCACCGTGATCGAGTACTACAAGTTGATCGCTGATGTGGCGTACTAAACTTAAGTGGTGAGTGATCAAGATATAACTGAGACCTGTGTCCTGTTGTAGCTTGAGTAGCAGATTGACAGTTTGTGCGCGTACAGAAGGGTCCAGAGATGATAATGCTTCATCAAGTACTACAACCTTAGGGTCGAGTATTAATGCACGTGCTAGAGCGACACGTTGCAGCTGACCGCCACTGAACATATGTGGGTAGTAATACTGATGGTCGTTTAATAAACCTACTTTAGACAGTGTTGCGGTGATTTTTTCAGCGCGAGTTACTTTATCCAAAGAAGTATTATATTGCAGGCAATCGTCGAGCATATCGCCGATCGTTAAACCTGGGTTTAGCGAGGCTTCGGAGTCTTGGAAAATCATCCGAATATGGCGGCATTGCTGATCGCGAACGCCTTTGTTTTCGATGATGTTGCCATCGAGTAGGATTTGCCCAGTATCTGCGCTGTCTGCTCCAGCGAGTAATTTTGCTAGGGTACTTTTACCTGAGCCAGTTTCGCCAATAATAGCCAGTGTTTCACCTTGCTCTAAACAAAACGAGATGTTTTTTAATACCTCAAAACGCTTACGTGAAAATAACCCAGCACGCAGGTTAAAGCTTTTTGACAAGGCTTGCACTTTTAACAGAGGTTGCATTATTTCATCACCTTAATGAGAGGGAAATGACACGCATAACTATGGCCATGTTGTTTAGTTAAAGGCGGAGTTACTACACAGGCTTTTTGTGCCTGCGGACAGCGAGGACCAAGACGACAGCCTATAGGCAAATGCTGTAAGGTTGGGATTGTACCTTTTAGTGCATAAAAAGGTTCTTTATGGGCAAGCCCTTGCTCATAATCCGGTAAGCTTTTTAATAATGCTTGTGTATAAGGGTGGCGAGGCTGGGCAAAAATACGCTGGGTTGGACCTGCTTCAACCATTTGCCCGCAGTAAAGTACATGCATGCAATGAGACCAATTAATGATTTCTTCAAGTTCATGAGAGATCATTAAAATTGACATGTTTTTAAGCTGATTTAAACTTTTTAACAACCGAAATACTTGCGCGCGGGTGGTACTTTCCAGCGCGGTGGTTGGTTCATCGGCAATCAGTAACTTAGGTGTACGAGCAATGGCCATAGCAATCATGACCTTTTGACATACGCCTTCTGAGAGCTCGTGAGGGTAGCTCGATAGTACTTTTTCGTGATCTTTAATGCCCACTTTATGGATCAACGCTTTTACTCGGTCTTTACGTTCGCGGTTACGCTTTAAGAAAAACCCGGAGTTTGCTATTTCTGGGAGCGTTTCGGCTATTTGCTCAAATATTTTTGCGGTTGGATCAAGACAGCGACTGGGATCTTGATAAATCATTGCGATGTCACTACCAACAATTTTACGTCGTTGTTCGTTTGATAGACGCATTAAATCTACGCCACGCCAATGCATTCGGTCGGCTGTAATGTGCCAGCGTTTATTTAATACACCCACAATGGCTTTAGCAATTAAGCTTTTACCTGAGCCAGATTCGCCCACTAATGCATGTACTTCACCTTCTTTGAGGCTCAAGTTCACTCTATCTACGGCGCGAATAACAGTATCAGAGGTGCGCAGCTCTATGGTCAGATTTCGTATATCAAGTAATTGCATTTAGTCAGCCTTACGTGCTTTGAGCACTTGGCGTAGCCCGTCGCCCACTAAGTTGGTCGACAGCACGGCTAAAAAGAGTAATACCCCAGGCAAGCCAACGGTCCAAGGTGCTAAATAAATTAAACCCAGGTTTTCAGCTAAAATTGCACCCCACTCTGTGGTTGGTGGTTGCGCCCCTAGTTTTAAAAAGCCCAAAGCGGAAATATCTAAAATAGCGGTTGATAATGCCATAGTAAAAATAACCACAATATGCTCATAAATATTTGGAAAAATCCCTCTGGAGAGAATATGCCAATTCGATGCGCCATCAAGTTTAAATGCAGTAATGTAATCTTTATTAAGCTCAGTGACGATGAGGTTACGCACCGAGTGAATAAATTGCGGTAATAGCGCTAAAATAATTGCCCACACGGTATTCATCAGGCCTGGGCCTAATATCGCAATAATAATAATCGCTAATAATAAAGACGGTATTGATAAGGTTATATCAAGTAGATGATTTAAAAAGCTTGAGCGAATACCTCGGCTAATGCCGGCAAATGTGCCTACTAACACACCTATGATGGTGGTGATCAGCGCAGCAATGACTGATAAGCCAAAGGTATAAGTTGCGCCATTCATAAGCCGTGAGAGTACATCGCGACCTAAGTCGTCAGTACCGAGTATAAAACGTACATCGCCCATTTCATGCCACGATGGAGGAATAAGTAACGCATCACTGTGTTGCTGGTTTACCCCATATGGTGCAATCAGTGGTGCAGCCGCAGCTAAAATAGCAAAGGCGATAAAAATCCATAACCCCACTAAGGCAGGGTGATTGGATTTAAATTTGCGCCAAAATCGCGCTAATGGCGATTTGTTTGACTCTTCTGAAAATAAATTAAACTTTGCCATGCGCTTGATTCCGTGACAGCGGGTCGAACAAGGTATAGGTTAATTCTGCAATAATAGTCGCCAGAATTACAAACATCGATACCGCTAATAAGCCACCTTGAATAGCAGGGTAGTCTCGTTGATAAATACTATCAATTAACCAACGGCCAACACCTGGCCATGAAAAAATCACCTCGGTGATCATCGCCAGAGTGATCAAGGTACTAAACTGCAAACCAATTTGTTTTATAACCGGTAATAAGGCATTACGTAAGGCATGATGCATAATTAATTGGGCACGGTTTAAGCCTTTGGCTCGGGCAGTTTTAATAAAACTTTGCTCAAGCACATGCAACATTGACTCTCGTGTAAAGCGCACTAATACAGTGGTTGGGTACATTGCCAGAACAATGGTCGGCAGGGTTAAATGATGCAGAGCATCAAGCATAGCCAGACCAGAATAAGGAAAGTCTGCTAATACAATATCAATCAAAATAAAGCCAGTTTGGGAGGGGATCTCGTACAGTAAGCCCATTCGCCCTGACATCGGGAACCAACCTAGTTGTAATGAGAACACCATGATCAGCAGCAAAGCTAACCAAAATACCGGCATTGAGTAGCCTACTAACGTTGTGGAGTTAACCAGTTTATCTGGCCAGCGCCGATGATAGGCCGCCGCCAAGATACCTGCCGGAACGCCAACCACAACAGAAATAATTAACGCATAAATACTCAGCTCTAACGTGGCTGGGAATAGCTCGATAATATGAGTAAATACGCTGTCGCCCGAAGCGAACGACACGCCCCAGTCGCCTTGCACAATACGCGCAATAAAAGCAAAATATTGCATTAAATAATTATCGTTAAAGTGATATTTTTCTTGTAGTTCACTGGTTTGTGAAAAACTGGTATTACTGATACCACTTAAATTACTAAGCGGATCGCCGGGAAATAAATAACTGAGTGAAAATGTAAATACACTCAAGGTAAACATCATAAATAACAGTAAGCCTAAACGGCGTAAAATATAATTTAACACCATTATTTTTTCCTCGCGTTGGCTAAGGAAATTGCGCCAAATGGGCCAAGTGGAATACCTTCTACATCGGCACTACTTGCTTGAAAACGCATACCGTGGGCAAGTGGTAATAAAGGTAGTTCACGCACTATCATCGCTTGTGCTTGTTGATAATAGGCTTTTCGTTTGGCTAAATCGGTGGTATCAAGCGCTTGTGTCAAGAGTAAGTCAAACTCAGGATCACACCAATTCGCAGGGTTTTTACCACTAAATGCCGCGGTGCAACTGAGTAGCGGGCTAAAAAAGTTATCTGGATCCGGTGTATCTGCAGCCCAACCTAATAACACGCTGTCATGGCGGTGTTCACCTATTCGTTGAATAAAGGTGTTCCACTCATACTCAACGATACTGACGTTTACACCAATTTTTCGTAAATCGCTTTGCATTAGCTCGGCCATTTTACGTGCGTTAGGATTATAAATTCGGCTCACTGGCATAGCCCAAATGGTCATATCAAAGCCATTAGGAAGGCCAGCCTCAATCAACAGTTTTTTAGCTAGATCAGGGTTAAATCCGGGTAGTTTAGCTTGTGGTTGATATGCCCATGATGTTGGCGGTAATAACGATTGCGCACGAATACCGTTGCCGTAATAAACTGCTTGCATGATTTTTTCAACGTCAATGGCATGGGCCAGTGCTTGGCGTACTCTTAAATCGTCAAATGGTGGGCGCTCGGTATTAAACGCCCAATAACCTACATTAAGATTGGTTTCTTTTTGTACGTTAATGTCATCGCGTTGGGCTAAAATACTTAATTGTGCGCTACTTGGGTGTGCGGTTACATCGCACTCTTTAGTGAGCATTTTTGCAATTCGGGTGGTGCCATTTGGGGTGATGTCGTAAACCAACTGCTCCAGCACTACATGGTGTTTCCAATAGTCAGGATTACGATAATAGCGGACTAAATGATCGCGGCGATACTCTTTATAAACATAGGGGCCAGTACCAACAGGGTATTGATCAAAAAGATTAACTTGGTCGCGCTGTTTTAATTGCATGGCATATTCGCGAGACAAAACCACTGCAAAATCAGTTGCCATATTGGCTAAAAAACTGCTTTCGGCATTAAATAATTCAAAGCGCACTTGGTAGTCGGACACGCGAACAATTTGCCGAATTAGCTGGTCGATGCCGACACTTTGAAAATAAGGGTAATTGGCATCCCCAACAAAGTGATAAGGATTATACACATCGAATAAACGGCTAAAGGTAAAGATTACATCATCAGCGTTAAACTCTCTGCTTGGGGTAAAGTATGCAGTAGTATGAAACTTCACTCCTTTGCGCAAGGTAAAGGTAACTGACTTGCCGTCTTTACTTATTTTCCAGTCAGTGGCCAGTTCACTTTTAAATTCAGCGGTCACGGGATCGATACTGATCAAACGGTCATACAATTGATTTGCAATAATATCGATCGTCGAACCTGTGGTCGTCACTTGGGGATTGAACGACACAGGGTTAGCCTCAGCGCAATAAACTAAGCCCTGATTCTTTTCTTCTAGTGTTTTTTCTTTGGTATCTAAGCAACCCGTTAGGCATACCGTTAAGATACCAAGTAATAATTTATACACTCGTTTAGCCTCTGACTATTATTGTTGATCTAACAAGTTGTATTTTTTCAAATAGCCTCGTAGTTGATGATACGTTAAACCAAGTACTTCTGCAGTTTTCTTTTGATTAAATTGACTATATTCAAGCGCTTTTTTTATTAAATCAATTTCAAATTCATTTGAGAGGTCTTTTAAGCTACATGGAAACTGAAATTGCGGGGTACTTGTTGCAACTATCGGTTCATTGGCTACAACTGCAACAGGAGCTGCTTCTACGGCTTTAGTGGGGAGTTTTTTAATTCGTTGCTTAGGTCTAAAGCGGCTTTCAAATGGGTCTAAAATAATCTGGTGAACGGGAATATGTTCACTGCCATGGCGATATAAGCTTCGTTCCACGACATTTTTAAGTTCACGTATATTACCTGGCCAATCATGCCCTTGCAGTATTTCCACAGCACTGCGGGTGAAACCACTGAATAGTTGCCAGTCCAAATCACGGGCCATATTCATCGCAAATTGCTCAGCGAGTAACATGATGTCTTCCTGACGTTCGCGCAGTGGCGGTAAAGTGATTACATCAAATGCGAGCCTGTCGAGTAAATCGCTTCTAAATTCACCTTGCTCGGCTAAATAAGGAAGGTCTTCATTGGTTGCGCAGACTAAGCGAGTATCGACCTTGACGGTTTGTTTGCCACCGACTCGCTCAAATTCACCGTATTCAATTACCCGTAATAGTTTTTCTTGCACCATGGCAGAGGTATTTGCTAGTTCGTCTAAAAATAGCGTACCGGCATTGGCACGTTCAAACCGTCCTTCGTGGCGTTTACTTGCGCCGGTAAAGGCACCACTTTCATGGCCAAACAATTCGCTTTCAAGCAAGTTTTCGTTAAGTGCCGCGCAGTTGAGCTTAATGTAGCTTTGCTCCCAGCGCTTTGATAAAAAGTGTAAACGGGCGGCGATCAGTTCTTTACCTGTGCCACGTTCACCAATAATCAGTACTGGTTTATCTAAACTTGCCAGCTGTGAAACTTGATCAAGTACCGCTAAAAAGCTGTCTGATTGGCCGAGTAAATTATCTTGTTGGCGAAATTGGCTCATATTCCCTAACTCTTAGTCATTTTTACTAACAGTTAGTGTATTTCATAATTAGGGAGAACTAAAGGAATTTGTATTTTTAGTTTAACATTATGAAAATATTACTGTATTTTATGTTTTATAAAGTTGGCAAGCATATTGTAACAGTAACAGCAGACCAATTAAGTTAAACACTACAGAGGTAAATGTTATGGGAATTTTTTCGCGTTTTGCAGATATTGTTAATTCTAATATCAATGCCATTTTAGATAAAGCAGAAGATCCTGAAAAAATGGTACGTCTGATCATCCAAGAGATGGAAGACACATTAGTTGAAGTACGTTCAACCTCTGCGAAAACATTAGCAGAGAAAAAAGAATTAGTACGTCGTGTCGATACATTAAAAGAGCAAGTCGCTCAATGGCAAGATAAAGCCGAGCTGGCATTGAGCAAAGACCGTGATGATCTAGCCCGTGCTGCATTGCTTGAAAAGCAAAAGTCAGCACAAGCGGTTGCTGCTGTTGAAGATGAACTCAGTCACATAGAATCTCACATTGATAAGCTGCAACAGGAAGTAAGTACGCTACAAGACAAGTTAGCGGATGCAAAAGCACGTCAAAAAGCGATTATTTTACGTCAACGCTCAGCTGAGTCACGCCTAGAGGTGAAAAAAGCATTAGACAGCTCTAAAGTTGAAGATGCATTAAATCGCTTTGAGCGCTACGAAACTAAGATTGATGGACTAGAATCACAAGTAGAATCGTACGACTTAGGTAAAAAGTCATTGGCTGATGAAATTGCTGAGTTACAGCAAAACGAAAAAATCGATGATGAATTAGCTGCACTTAAAAAGAAGCTTGCTGATAAATAAAGATAATAAATAAAGGGGGAGTCATCCCCCTATGCTTGATAAATTAATGGATGTGTAGGAGAGGGTTATGTTTGATGCAGAAGTGTTTGTTGCTCCAATTATCATTTTTATGGTTGTGGTAGCACCCCTTTGGTTAATTTTACATTACCGAAGTAAAAAGCAAGTAAGCCAAGGCTTGAGCGAACACGAACACCGCCAGTTACTTGAGCTTGCTCAAAAAGCAGATAAAATGGCTGACCGAGTAGAAACTTTAGAAGCACTACTTGATCAAGAGGCCCCACAGTGGAGGCGTAAGGTATGAGTGCTAAACGTGAACTGCTAAGAGATCCAGCACGTGGTAAAATAGCCGGTGTATGTGCAGGGCTCAGTGATTATTTCAATATGGAATTGTGGTTAGTACGTATTATCGTAGTAACGGCAGTGTTATTAGCTGGTGGCCCGTTGTTTGTTGTGGCTTACATCGCAGCGTGGTTTATTTTAGATAAAAAACCTGCCAATGCACAAAGCAAAACTGATGCGGCAAAACACGAAGATCCTCTTGAAGTAAAATTTAAAGTATGGCAAAAAGGTGAGCCACCACGTCGTGCTTTACAAGATTTAAAAGACCGTTTGGGACGTGTTGATATACGTTTACAAGATATGGAACGTTATGTTACTTCAACCGAGTTTACGGTTAGCCGTGAAATCAATAAGCTGTAAAGGACTTAATAGCACTTTAGCCACCTAATTTATAATGGCGCTGAAGTGCTAGCTCATTATGATAAACACTTCATCTGCAAAAAACGCCTTTAATAAACTCAAAGGTAAGGCTGAAAAAGCTGTTCACCGTAGTTTAGATCAACACGTAAAATTAGCGGTAACTGGCCTCAGTGGCAGTGGTAAAACCGCTTTTATTACCGCTTTAGTAAAGCATTTAACCAGCCAAGCAACAGACAAAAACTTACCGTTTTTTGATGTTATGCAGCAACAGCGTCATATCGCCACAAAAATAGTGCCGCAACAAGCGCTGACCATTCCTACATTTGATTACCCTAAAGCCCTGAGTGCTTTATTGCCGCTTGAAGGGCAACCACACTGGCCTGCATCAACCGAGCGCATAAATACTTTACGTCTAGCAATTAAATACCGGAGTGACGCAGGCTTACGTGGTCACTTTGCACCGCAATCAACCTTATATTTAGACATTATTGATTACCCCGGTGAGTGGCTGCTTGATTTACCCATGCTAGAGCAAAGCTATCAACAATGGAGTGAGCAGCAATATGCACTGTTACAGCGCTCTCCTCGGGTTGAAAAGGCACAAGCATTTTTAACTGCACTGAGCGAGCTTGATTTAACAGCCCCAGTAGATGAAAGTGCGCTAAGCGCGATTGCTACGCACTATCAAACACTGTTAGTGAGTCTTAAAAAAGACACTAAATTGGCGATGCTACAACCTGGACGCATGCTGATGCCAGGTGAATTACAAGGTGCACCGTTATTACTGTTTTTCCCAGTTGCACAGGCTAATGATGAGGTGGTTGCAGGGTCTAATTTGGCGCACTTGCAAAAGCGCTTTAATGCTTATGTGAAAGAAGTGGTTAAGCCATTTTATACACAACACTTTCGCAACTTTGATCGGCAAATAGTGCTTGTTGATGTGCTCAGTGCGCTCAATGAAGGGCCTGAGACGTTGCAAGAGCAAGGGGATGTGATCAAACAATTACTTGCGCATTTTAACTATGGCGAAACTGGCTTTTTGAAACGCTTGTTTAAACCCAATATAGATAAACTATTGTTTGCTGCGAATAAGTCAGATCATATTAGTAGTGCACACCATAAAGATTTAGCGCTGTTGTTGGACTCATTAGTGCACGAGCAAAGTAATCACTTAAAATTTGATGGCGTTAAAATAGAAACTATGGCGATGTCATCTATTACGGCAACCATGCCAAAACAAGTGGTTGAGCAAGGTAAAACCCTCAATTGTATTTATGGTAAGCCGTTATCAGAGTCGCAATGGTTGACCTACTTACCACCGCAGCCACCAATGCGCATGCTCAATAAAGATGAGTGGCCAAGCCATGGTTTTGAGTTTTTATCGTTTGCACCAATGCCAAGTCCAGACAAGCAACTAAAACACATTCGTTTAGATCATGTCATGCAGTACCTTTTAGGAGACAAACTAACATGAGCAAGACCGCTTCAGGCTTTCAAGCCGGCAGACGTATTGATACTAGTGAACAGCCAATAGACAATGAACTTACCTTGACCCCAGCTAAAGTGATCGATCAAGGGGAGTATGAATATGAGCACGTTATCGATGAGCCCCAAGATGAAGAGATTGATTTAACCCCTGTTTATAAAAAGTCAAAATGGCAAACTCTGAAAGGGGTGTTTGCGATTAGCTTTATAACTTTAGTGTTAGCTGAATTTATATTTTCTATGGTTGTGACATTTCAGCAATCCATCATTTTAGGCAGTGTATATTTAATTGCAGTGCTCAGTGGCGTGTTGTTGTTAGGCAAGCTCTTATGGCGTGAGTATAGAATGTTGCGCAGCTTAAAGCGCAATCAATTACATCGTCATGAAGCGGATCGTTTGCTCAATAGCGAACAGGTTGGTGGGGCACTACCTTGGCTTGAAAAACTCAATAAACATCAGCAGTTAACTGGGTTTGATGAGTTTAAAGCAAGCATTGATAGCCATCATAGCGATAAAGAGATCATGACCTTGTACGCCGATAGTTTGTTAGTGAAACAAGATACTCAAGCTAAAAAGCTGATCAACCGTTTTGCCACTGAATCAGGCTTGTTAGTGGCATTAAGTCCATTAGCGCTGGTGGATATGATGGCTGTGCTTTGGCGGGGCACAAAACTGATTGAGCAAATAGGTAAGATTTACGGTATCGGATTTGGTTATGCTAGCCGGATCAAGCTCTATCGTATGTTGATCAAGCAAGTGATGTTTGTTGGCAGTGCTGAGTTAGTATCGGATTTAGCTGCTACAGCGCTCAGTGCTGAATTACTAGGTAAATTATCAGGACGTGCAGCACAAGGCTTAAGCGCGGGTATATTTACCGCACGCATTGGTTATAAAGCGATGGAACTAAGCCGTCCTTTACCACGACTTGAGCATAAGCGCAGCTTGCTTAAAGGTACTGCGCAATTGATTGCCAGCAAAATTATGAGCCGCAAAGCTTCGCCGTCAGGAGCAGGCACGAAAGAAACGAGCTGACAATAAATCTGTACAGTGGTGAACGGCCACTGTACTAACTACATCCAAATTTATAGCCATCTGAGCATCTGGCATGCTTGTGCTTTATCCTGCGATACGTTTTGATTATGGGATCAATAATAATCAAAAAAGATCAGACAATGAACAAACTCCACATCGACAGCCAATGTATCCATGGACCAGAAAAAGCCAATGATCCGCATGGTGCACTTACTGCTCCTTTATACCAAACTTCAACGTTTCATTTTAGCAGTGCCGCGCAAGGTGCAGCACGTTTTGCTGGTGAAGAACCGGGCTATATTTATACCCGTTTAGGTAACCCGACGACGACAGAGCTTGAACAAAAAGTCGCACAACTTGAAAGTTGCGAAGCCGCTGCAGCAACAGCCACAGGAATGGGCGCGGTTTCTGCATCGGTATTAAGTTTTTTATCGCAAGGCGATCACTTAGTCGCATCAAGCGCTTTGTATGGCTGTACGTTTGCTTTCTTCGCACATATGTTGCCGCGTTGGGGGATTGAAGTGACGTTTGTAGATATGACCGATGAGCAGCAATTACGCGATGCAATTAAACTGAATTCAAAAATGATTTTTGCCGAAACCCCAGTTAATCCAACTATGGCGGTAATTGATTTAGCGTTAATAGGACAAGTGGCAAAACAACACAATTTGATCAGTGTAATAGATAACACCTTTCTCACGCCGTTACTGCAAAAGCCAATTGATTATGGCATTGATTTAATTGTTCACAGTGCTACTAAATATTTAAATGGTCACGGTGATGTTGTGGCAGGTTTGGTGTGTGGCAGTCAAGAGCACATTACATTAATTAAAATGACCGTACTTAAAGATATTGGTGCAACAATTAGTCCACACGATGCATGGCTTATTAATCGTGGTTTAAAAACCTTAGCGATACGCATGCAGCGTCATTGTGAAAGTGCGCAAATTATTGCTGAATTTTTAGAGCAGCATCCCCAAGTTAATACCGTTTATTACCCCGGACTTGCATCTCACCCAGGGTTTAAGTTTATCGGTAAGCAAATGAAAGCCTCTGGTGGCGTTATTGCCTTTGAATTAAAAGGCAGCCTAAAAGATGGCGAGCAGTTTATTAATAATACCCAACTGTGCACACTCGCCGTGAGTTTAGGAGACGCCGAAACACTCATTCAACATCCGGCATCGATGACTCATTCACCGTATTCACCCGAAGAAAGAGCCGCTGCGGGTATTAGCGATGGCCTGATCAGACTATCTGTTGGCCTTGAAGATGTTAACGATATAATTAACGACCTTAACCACGCTTTTACTTTTATTGCATAGCTTGTAAGATTATATTTACGGTTTGTGTTGCTTCTAGCCCTTTGAAAATAGCGCTGTAAACTTTTTGATCTAAAAGTGTAATGTTTGGTGTACAAAAGGCGGTTTGGTGCTAATAGCTGATGTTGTCTCAGCTATTAAACTTTGCCTTACATTTGCTTAGTATCTCCTTAACAGGTTGACACCGATATCGGTTTAACACTAAGAAGGTTATTATGGCTAAAGCAAGTAAATACACCTCCAAGACACCAGATGAAAATGGCGTTATCCATTGGAGCGAAGCAGAAAATAAAATATGGTCAGAACTAGTCGCACGCCAACTAAAATGTATTGCAGGCAAAGCTTGCAATGAATACATGGAAGGGCTTGAAAAAATAAACCTGCCTCATGACCGTATTCCGCAGTTAAGTGAGCTTAATGAAGTATTACTAGCGACTACCGGCTGGCAAGTTACACCTGTGCCAGCTTTAATTGACTTTGATGAATTCTTTCGTTTATTAGCAAATAAGCAATTTCCAGTCGCAACCTTTATTCGTAGCCGTGAAGAGTTTGATTACCTGCAAGAACCTGATATTTTTCATGAAATATTTGGTCATTGTGCAATGCTTACTAATCCTGATTTTGCCAAGTTTACGCATAAATATGGCCAGTTAGGTTACGCTGCCGAGAAAAAAGATCGGGTTTACCTTGCCCGTATGTATTGGTTTACGGTTGAGTTTGGCCTAATGCAAACAGATGATGGCCTGCGTATTTATGGTGGCGGTATTTTATCAAGTCCAGGTGAAACACAATACGTGTATTCAGATAAGCCCGAGATAAACCCGATGAATGTATTGGATGTATTACGCACGCCGTACCGAATTGATATTATGCAGCCTTTGTACTACACCATTAATTCTATCCATGATTTATTTGATATTTCACAGCTGGATATTATGGCGTTAGTTGCGCAAGCAAAAGAATTAGGGTTACATGACCCAAAATTTCCTCCTAAAGAAAAATTAGCAAGTTAAGGATTTAAGATGTCATCATTAAGCGCACAAAAATGTGAAGCCTGTCACGTAGACGCTCCACAAGTATCAGATACCGAGTTAGCTGAATTAATTAAAATGATCCCAGATTGGGTGCCTGAAGTACGCGACGGTATTATGCAATTAGAGCGTGTTTATAAATTTAAAAACTTTAAACAAGCCATCGCTTTTACTAATAAAGTAGGTGATATGGCTGAAGATGAAGGCCATCACCCGGGCTTGCTAACAGAGTGGGGCAAAGTAACGGTAACGTGGTGGAGCCATTCAATTAAAGGCTTACACAAAAATGATTTTATTTGCGCTGCCAAAACAGATGAAGTTTTCGCTGCGCTATAAATAAAACACAGCAATTGTTCTGCCCAAAGAACATGAAAGGCGCTTAATTAGCGCCTTTTTTATTGTTTTAAGCTTTGGTTATTACATTTTATATCGCAGCAAAGTTAACCCCTGCGGCGAAGTTTGCTACAATCGCTCGTCTTTACTCAAATTTTATAAGGTAGTCGCGGGTGGTTAACCTAGGTCAATTGTTTGGTGAACTAAAAACGTGTTTAAGAAAAGATCAATTCATCTTTAAAAAACGCCTTCACGGCATAAAAAAAATAACCGATGAAACAAAACAAGCAGCCGTGATTGAAAAAATCACTGCAGATATAGCACGTAGCCAACAATTGCGAGAGGTGCGCTTAGCTCAGTTACCTAAAGTAACTTACCCTGAGCAGCTCCCCGTCAGTCAGAAAAAAGACGACATTAAAGAGGCTATCGCCAATAACCAAGTGGTTATTATCGCGGGTGAAACCGGCTCAGGTAAAACCACGCAAATTCCTAAAATGTGTTTAGAACTTGGCCGTGGCGTTGATGGTTATATCGGTCACACCCAACCAAGACGTTTGGCTGCGCGCAGTGTCGCGGATCGGATTGCTCATGAAATGCAATGTGAACTTGGCCAGCAAGTGGGTTTTAAAATTCGTTTTAGCGATCAAGTATCAAATAACAGCTATATAAAGTTGATGACTGACGGTATTTTACTGGCGGAAATTCAACAAGACCGATTTTTAAACCAGTATGACACCATTATTATTGATGAAGCTCATGAACGTAGTTTAAACATTGATTTTATTTTAGGTTATTTGAAAAACCTATTACCAAAGCGTCCTGATTTAAAAATAATTATTACCTCTGCGACCATTGATCCAGAGCGATTCTCAAAGCATTTTAATGATGCACCGATTATTGAAGTGTCAGGACGAACATTTCCGGTGGATGTGCGTTATCGTCCTTTGGTTGAAATTGATAAAAATGATATGGAGGCTGAAGGCGACCAGCTGCAAGGTATTTTTGATGCCGTTGATGAGCTGTGCCAAGAAGGCCCAGGCGATATTTTAATCTTCTTAAATGGTGAACGGGAAATACGCGATACTGCTGATGCCCTTAGTAAACGTAATTTAAAAGGAGCGGATGTTTTACCTTTGTATTCGCGCCTTTCTAACGCAGAACAAAACCGTATTTTTGCTCCCCATAGTCGTCGTCATATTATTTTATCGACCAACGTTGCTGAAACCTCACTTACTGTGCCGGGTATTCGATACGTTATTGATCCTGGTACCGCGCGCATTAGCCGTTATAGTTATCGTACTAAAGTGCAGCGTTTACCGATTGAGCCAATATCACAAGCCAGTGCCAATCAGCGAAAAGGCCGCTGTGGCCGTGTTGAAGCGGGTATTTGTATTCGTTTATATGCTGAAGATGATTTTAATTCGCGCCCAGAGTTTACTGATCCAGAAATACTACGTACTAATTTAGCCTCAGTTATTTTAAAAATGCTCGGCTTAGGGTTGGGCGATATGGCCGAGTTCCCATTTGTACAAGCACCAGATAGCCGTAATATCAACGATGGCTTAACGTTACTAGAGGAACTTGAAGCGGTAAAACCTAGTCGTCACAATAACAATACACAGCTTACTAAATCGGGTATTGAACTGAGCCGCTTACCGGTTGACCCGCGTTTAGCTAAAATGGTACTAACAGCACAAAAGCTGGGTGCGCTGCGTGAAGTGATTATTATTGTGGCGGCGTTATCGATTCAAGATCCACGCGAGCGCCCGCAAGAAAAACGCGCTGCTGCAAACGAAAAGCATGGCCGTTTTGACGATCCTGATTCAGATTTCATCGCCTTTTTAAATTTATGGAATTACTTAGAAGAGCAGCAAAGTGAGCTAAGTAACAGCCAATTCAGAAAGCTGTGCCAAAAGGATATGCTCGCTTATATGCGTATTCGTGAGTGGCAAGATATCGTTTATCAGCTCAGTACTGTGTGCAATGAAATGGGCATGAAAGCGACCAGCAATGTTGCCGATGGCGATAAAATCCATCAAGCGCTATTGAGTGGCATGCTCAGTCACATTGGTTTTAAAGATGAAAAGCAAGTATATAAAGGCGCTCGCAACAGTCAGTTTCATGTATTCCCAGGCTCTGGATTATTTAAGAAAAGCCCAAAATGGTTGATGTCGGCAGAGCTGGTTGAAACCAGTAAATTATATGCACGTATTAATGCCAAAATTAACATCGATTGGGTTGAACCATTAGCACAACACTTAGTAAAACGCAGTTACAGTGAGCCGCATTGGGAGAAAAAGCCCGGCGCAGTGATCGCTTTCGAACAGCAGGTATTATACGGGCTGATCATAGTGTCAAAGCGTCGCTGTGTGTACAGTAACATTGACCCGAAAGTTAGCCGCCAGTTGTTTATTCGCAGTGCCTTAGTAGAGCAAGATTTAGGTCAAAATGAAGGGTTTTTGCAGTTTAATCGCGAACTGATTGAAGATATTCAAACTCTAGAAAATAAAAGCCGCCGTCGTGATATTTTAGTTGATGAGCAAACCTTATATGAGTTTTACGATAAGAAAATTCCTGCTCAAATAAACAGTCGTGCAGCATTTAATAAATGGTATAAAACGCAAAAGCAGCAGGATAAACATTACTTGCAAATGACACGTGATGACTTAATGCAACACGGTGCTGATAGTGTTACTGAGTTTGATTACCCCGATGTATGGCAACAAGGTAATTTAATGTTGCCGTTGAGCTATCATTTTGATCCAGGCCAAGCGGTCGATGGGGTTGCAGTGCAAATTCCGGTGGCCTTACTAAACCAAGTAGAAGAAGCTGGCTTTGACTGGCATATTCCTGCATTTCGTCATGAGTTGATCACCGGTTTAATTAAATCTTTACCTAAATCACTACGTCGTAATTTTGTGCCTGCGCCAAATTATGCAGATGCGGTTCTTGCAGCAATCGAGCCTATGCAAGGTAACTTCATTGAGGCACTCAGTACGCGTTTATTACGTATGACAGGTGTAAAAGTTGATCCAGAGGCCTGGGATTTAACCACCCTTGCGACTCACTTACGACTGCAGTTTGAAGTTCGTGATGAAAAAGATAATGTACTTGCCCGAGGTATGGATTTAGCGAAACTCAAAGCGCAATTGCAGGGTAAAGTGACGCAAACGCTGTCTAAAGTGGCAGATAAAGGCATTGAAAAAGCTGACCTATTGCAATGGGATTTTGGCAAGTTACCGGTATCCTATGTGAAAAAACAAGGCCAGTATGAAATCAAAGCGTATCCTGCGCTGGTAGATAAAAAATCATCGGCGGCAGTGGAGCTATTTGATAACGAAGTTAAAGCGCAAACCGCCCATCAGCAGGGGTTACGCCGTTTGGTATTACTGAATGTACCTTCGCCGATAAAATATTTGCAACAAAACTTACCCAATAAGGCTAAATTAGGTCTATATTTTAATCCGTTTGGTAAGGTTGCTGATTTAATTGATGACTGTATTGCCGCAGGCGTTGACAGTTTATTGGTGAAATTAGGCGATGTACGCACCGAACAAGCGTTTGAGCAAGTAAAAGAGCACGTGCGCGGTGAGCTCGGCGATGCGGTTGTTGCTATTGCAACCCAAGTTGAGCAAGTGTTGAGTATTGCGCATGCGTTACATAAAAAAATGAAAGGGCGAGTTGATTTAACCATGATCACTGCACATGGAGATATAAAAAGCCAACTGGGATCTTTGGTATTCAAAGGCTTTGTTTCAAATCATGGCGCAGACAAACTTAGTGATTTAATTCGTTACTTAAAAGCAATAGAAAAACGCTTAGAAAAGTTGCCAGTTGATCCAAATCGTGACAGATTATGTGTACTTGAGTTAGAAAAGGTTGCTCAAGAGTATCAAAAACAGCTGAAAAAAGTGCCGCCTGGAATGCCTGCTCCGCAACAATTGCAGGATATTTTTTGGATGCAACAAGAGCTTAGAGTATCCTTGTTTGCGCAAACGTTAGGGACACCGTATCCGATTTCAGCTAAGCGTGTATTGAATGCTCTGAAAGAAATTGATTGAGTTTGGTATTTAGTAAACATCGAATACCTTGGAAGGAAATATTTGTTAGATGAGAAGGAACTGATATTAACCATGCGCTCATCCGCTAATACACACCCGCGTTTACTAGTTGTAGATGACGAGTACTTTAATTTTGAAATGCTCAAAGTCGCTTTATCAGCGGATTTTGAGCTCAGTTATGCTGAATCAGGGAAGAGCTGTTTATCGTCGGCTATTGCAAATCCACCGGATGCGATTTTACTCGATGTATGTATGCCCGGCCTAGATGGTTACGACACGTGTCGAATGTTGAAGAACACCCCTGAAACTCGTAATATTCCTGTTGTTATGGTGTCAGGCTTAGAATCCGTACAGGAACAACAAGCTGGTTTTGATGCCGGTTGCGATGCCTATGTGGTGAAGCCTTTTTCGGTCGTGGGGTTATTAGAAAAAATCAATACGGTTGTTTAGGAGTTATTATGCTAAATGAAGATAAACGTAATTTTAGACGTATGCAATTAAATGCACAGGCAAAATTAACCACACTTGAGCCAGTCGCTGATCAACATTTTGATGCTGTATGTGTCGATTTAAGTGCAACTGGGTTGTCACTGCAGTTGGATGAATTACTTGAACTGGGCACCATTGTGAAGGTGAATATTGATTCGACCAGCCCTGCCATTGCACCACTTGATGCAACAGCAAAAGTCGTTCGTGCCAGCAAAGAAAGTGATGGCACGGTAACCGCTGGGCTAGAAATAATGCAGTTTAATTAACCTGATGAACTCAGGTTAATTAGTTGCAGTCAGTTTAGTAAACTTTACAGATCAGGCCTTTTAGGTAAAAGCCTTCAGGGTAACTGCCTGCGATTGGATGATCAGCAGCTTGGTTTAAACGCTCCATGATCAACAAATCCTTACCAGCATCAAGGGCTGCATCAGCAACCACTTTTTGAAATAAATTTTGCTCCATTAAACCTGAACATGAGAACGTAAGCAACGTACCACCTGGTTTAAGAATTTGCATGGCAATCATATTGATATCTTTATAGCCACGACACGCACCCGTTAGTTGTGCTTTGTTATCAGCAAATTTAGGTGGGTCCATAACGATAGTATCGAATAACACCCCATCTTCACGGTATTGGCGTAGTAATTTAAATACATCTTGTTTTATGAAGTCAACTTTATCTAAATCAAGATTATTGTGCTCGACATTACGTTTTGCGGTATCAAGCGCGGGTTGCGATACGTCAACGTTAGTAACATGCTCGCAGCCGCCACGCAGTGCATACAATGAAAAGGTACCTGTGTAGCTAAAACAGTTAAGTACTCTTTTATCTTTTGAAAAACGCTCTAATGCAGCACGGCTATCACGTTGATCAAGGTAGAAACCGGTTTTATGACCTTCGAGAATGTCTACTTCAATTTTAAAACCATTTTCTTCAATTAATACTGGCTGCTCAGGCTTATTACCCCATAACACGCCCATAGTCGGCTCTAAGCCTTCTTTGGTGCGCACATCGACATCAGAGCGCTCATACACGTTACAGCCTGGGAAAATAGCGATTAAAGCGCCAACTATTTCACCTTTATGGCGCTCAGCACCGGCACTTAATAACTGACACACTAAAAAGTTGTCAAATTTATCAATGGTTACACCTGGTAAAAAATCAGACTCGGCGGCACATAACCGAAATCCCGTTAAGCCACCTTCAGTAATTACTTGCTCGCGTGCCGCAAAGGCACGACGTAAGCGACGTTCAAAAAAAGCTTGGTCGATGATTTCTGTTTCATCAAAGCTCCAAACACGCGCGCGGATCTGTGAGTGCGGACTGTAAGCCGCTGTAGCTAAAAATCTACCATTACTATCGTGAATGGTCACTGTGTCACCTAAACCTGGCTTACCTTTTATTTTTTTGATGGCTTTTGAAAACAACCATGGGTGTTTTCTTTTTAGTGATTTTTCACGACCAGCTTCTAGGTATACGACAGATGACATTAGGCTTCTCATTACGGATAAATTAAGAGCGTATTTTAGTGAAGCAGGCTCGAACATACAATGAATGTTTTGCACAACAGCCTATAACCGCGGTAAAGTAACAGTAATTCAATGCATTAATTTGAAATTACAGGATTTATGGAACAACGTTTGCCCGTTTTAGTATTATCTGAGCCGTTGCAACAGCTAGAAAATCATTGCCGTGCTTTTATTTTGTCGTTAGTGAGTGCTGATGTCGCCCACGATATTACCCATATTGAACGAGTCGTGCGTGTTGCAAAACAGCTCTGCTTTGCTGAAGATGCTTCGATGGACGTGGTGTTACCCGCAGCATGGTTGCATGACTGTGTTGCAGTGGCTAAAAACCACCCGGATCGCGCTAAAGCTTCAACAATGGCCGCAGATAAAGCAATTTCATTTTTAGCGTCAATAGGGTATGACGCGCAATATTTTGATGCCATTCATCATGCTATTGTAGCCCATAGTTTTAGCGCTAACATTGCAATTGAAAGTGTGGAAGCACAAATCGTTCAAGATGCTGATCGTATGGATGCCTTAGGAGCAATTGGTGTCAGCCGCTGTATGAAAGTAGGGGGCTCAATCGGACGCAATTTATATCACCCTGACGATCCATTTTGCGCCCACCGCAGCCCGGATGACAGCTTGTATACATTAGATCACTTCTTCATCAAGCTATTACATATTGCACAGAGTATGAATACACCTTCAGCAAAAGCAGAAGCGGTGCGTCGTACTGAATATATGCAGGTATTTATTGAACAACTTAAGTCGGAGATTGGCTAATGGCAATGCCTACTTTATCTGGTGTCGATCATTGCCATTTAAATGTGACTAACCTTGCGCAAGCCGTCACGTGGTACAAAACAGTCCTTGGATTTAATATTGTGCCAGAGCTTGCTTTTTGGGATGAGGGTACTGGGCCTTTAACACTAGAAGATCCTGCGGCAACTATTCGCTTAGCGTTATTTGAGCGAGAGGGCAGTAGTAAAGGGATTGCATTTGGCGCATCTGGAGAGCAGTTTATCGCTTGGCTTAAGCATTTGGCTGACTTAAATATTAAAACCGTGGTTGCTGATCACAAAGTTACATACTCTGTTTATTTTCAGGATTTAAGTGGTAATAGTCATGAAATCACCTCTCATGACTATGCATATATTTCGGCCAACATCTAGCATATGGTTAGCCTTGGTAGGCAGAGTACACTGCTAAAACAGCATCTAGCTGGCCTTCAAATAGTGCGATAAGCTGAGGATCAAAGTGTTTACCAGCTTGCTCGCGCATATGACTTATGGCTTCATCAACGCTCCAAGCTTGCTTATAGGGACGTTTAGAGGTAAGTGCATCGAATACATCGGCGATTGCCACAATACGTCCTTCAATCGAAATTTCCTCACCTTTAAGACCGTTTGGATAACCTGATCCATCCCATTTTTCATGATGCTCCATCGCAAGTATATAGGCGAGCTGCAATAACGGCGATGACGAGTTTGCTAAAATTTTAGCGCCGATTTTGGCATGCTGTTTCATGTGTTCAAATTCTTCGGCTGTTAATTTCCCTGGTTTAAGCAAGATTGCATCGGGAATGCCGATTTTACCAATGTCATGCATCGGTGCTGCTTGTTTGAGAAGCTCAGCATGTTGTTCAGTCATTCCATAGGCTAGTGCTAAAATTTTACTGTATTTACTCATGCGCACAATATGCTCGCCAGTATCGGTGTCTTTATACTCGGCAGCGCACCCTAAACGATGGACTAAATCAACGTGAGCCAACTTTAGCTGCTCAGCCTGAACTAGGGATAAATGAGTTTTAACACGCGCTCTTACGATTGCAGGACTAATAGGCTTGGTTATGTAATCTACCGCGCCAATTTCAAAACCTTTAAACTCATCACTTTCATCCGCAAGTGCAGTCACAAAAATGACTGGAATATGCTCAGTAGCAGGGTTTTTTTTAAGCAGCTGACATACTTCAAAACCACTCATATTTGGCATCATAATATCGAGTAGAATGAGTTTGGGTGGCTCTTTTTCAACTAACGCGAGCGCGGCATCACCCGATTTAGCAAAAGATAGGCGATATTGATTCCCTAATACTTCGCGCATGACTTTAAGGTTGGCGGGTTCATCATCAACAATAAGAATTCGTGGGCGTTCGGTTATTAAGTCCATCAGTGTGTTTCCAAATTTGCTGCCTGATTGAGCAGCTCTATTAATGCAATAAGAGTACTCTGGGCATTGTCAAAGTCAAACTGGTCGAAATATTCGATTAATGCATCCACATCACTTTGATAAGTAGCGGGGGCATTGTCTGCTAATGTTGCTAACAACTCATCATTGAGCTCTGCATTTTCTGCGTCTTTACGCAGTTGTTCACACAGTATTTTAAATTCGCTGAGCGATAGTACTTGGGTATTTTTTTCGCTGCTTTGCACTGCTATACAGCTGCTGGTTTTTCTAGCTAACAACTCATTGACCGCATTAAACTCTATCTGCAATTGCTGAATTATTTGCGCCTGCTGCTCAGGGGCTTGGCTGTTTTCTAAGGTTGAAAGTAGGGCCATCATAGTCGGTAAACCTAAATTACCAGATAAGCCTTTAAGGGTATGTAATGTGCCATTAATATCTTTTAAGGCATTTAGTCCATCATTAAAGATAATGTCACATGTTGCCTGCTGCTCTTTAAAAAAACGGTGTATTTCGCTCAGCTGTTTACACTTACTGCCCCAAAGTTGCTGTCCTTTTTTAAAATCAATATGCTGTGCTGCGGGATCAATGTGAGCAATTTGCGTTTCTATATTTAAACCAAAGCCAAGCACTTGCGCAATCTCTTGATTCAATTGATTGATATCAACAGGCTTATTGGCGAAGCCATTCATACCCGCTTTTTTAGCCGTTAATTTATCTTGCTGTAAGACACTGGCGGTGAGCGCAATGATCGGAGTCTTTTTTAGCTGTCGTTGTTGCTCAATTTCACGAATTTTTTCGGTCGCGGCAATACCGTCACATTCAGGCATATGGATATCCATTAAAATGACATCAAAATCTTGTTTTTCAAAAATAGCGATCGCTTCTAAGCCGTTGCTTGCAGAGCTAATCGTATGCTGATCTCGCGACAATAATAACTGTAGTAGCTCAACATTTTGTGCTATGTCATCAACGACTAAAATGCGCAGCTTAGGTAATTGCGTATGCAACTTATCAAAGTAATTGACTTGGGTTTCATCACCGACCTCTAAAGGCAATGAAAAATAAAAGCAGCTGCCTTTATCTTCTTCACTGACTACGTTGATTATGCCACCCATCAGCTCAACGAGTTGCTTACTGATAGTAGTACCAAGTCCAGTGCCACCAAAACGACGTGTAGTAGTCCCGTCAGCTTGTTCAAAAGGCTGAAATACCGCTTTAAGACGATCTTTAGCAATACCAATACCGGTATCTTGTACTTCAAAAAATAAGTAATTATTTTGTGTCGTACTGACAGTGACATTCACTGAGCCCTGAGCTGTAAACTTAACTGCATTACCAATTAAATTTGTTAAAACTTGGCGAATTCGGTCTGGATCACCGTAATAAGTAGGGTGAACAGACTCTTTGATGGTAAGTGTTAGTTCTAGATCTTTCTTTTTTGCTTCTAACCAAAATGTAGAAATAATACTATCAAGCACCGCTTGAAGATTAAAATGCACTAATTCAATGGTCAGCTTACCTTTTTCAAGTTTTGCAGAATCCAATATTTCATTTAATAGCCGTAACAGCGAGCGAGCCGCATTATTTACGATAATTAAGTGCTTTTGTTGGTCTTGATCAAGTGGGGTATCCATCAATAAATCACTAAAGCCAATAATCGAATTCATCGGTGTGCGAATTTCGTGACTCATATTCGCCATAAATGACTGTTTGGCTTGAGCTGCATCTTCGGCGGCTATTTTCGCCAACTTTAATTTATCTTCGTATTCACGACGTTCACTAATATCGATAATAACGCCGTCGATCCAAATCGCTTCACCTTGCTTGTTGAACTCAAAGCTACCTTTCTCAAGCACCCAAATTAGCTTGCCACTTCGATGACGTAGTCGGTATTCAATTGAGTATTGCGATTTAGCAGCGATCGCTTGCTCGACCGATTTATTGATGCGTTTGTTATCATCTTTAAAAATCAAATCACTAAACTGAATATGCTGATTAATAAATTCCGATGGCACATAGCCAGTTACTTCATTAATGCTAGGGCTAATAAAAATCATGCTCCAGCTTTTATCCAACTGGCAGCGAAATACCACGCCAGGCATATTATTCATCAGCGAGCGGTATTGTTGTTCTTTCGCTATGAGGTTTTGTTGTAGTTTGCGTTGCTCAGTCAAGTCAGTAATAAAGCCAACAAATATTGACTCTTGTCCTGGCTGGTTTGCTTCACCAATACCTAAGCGAATAGGAAATAGGTGACCTTGTTTATGTTTAGCAAGAACATCACGATTGACGCCAATAACTTTACCTAAATCGATGTGATGTGCCTTTAATAGATATTCATCATGCTCGGCTGCGATGTCATCTGCCATCAGCATTTTTATGTTTTTACCCTTTACATCAGTGCTATGCCAGCCGAAAATATTCTCTGCAGCGTTATTAAAGCTTAAGATAATACCGCGATTGTTAATTGTTACTATGCCATCTATAGCGGTCGATAAAATAGCCTCTAAGCGAGATTCATTCCCTGTTTTTTCTTCAAGTAACATGCGATAGCGTACCATACCGTTAATGATAGCAACTATCGCGGTTAGAATAATGGTGGCGAACACTACGCTAATAGCAACAAATGTAAGCTCTGAGCTGGCGCTGTCATTACCAATTAATGGCGAGGTTGCAACAAACCGTGTTGCCGCCATTCCCATGTAATGCATACCTGCAACAGCAAAACCCAAAATGATTGCGCTGATCAACCGCGTCTGCAAAGAATTTAGTGTTGGGAGGTGCTTTTTAATATTAAAGCGAGCATATAAAGATATAAACGCCAGTACAACGGCAACGATAATTGACAACCCAAACATCAATGGATCGTAGCGTAGCAGCGGGCTCAATTCCATTGCTGCCATACCACTGTAATGCATAGTGCCGATACCTGCGCCGAGTAATACCGAGGGCAGTATTAAACTGAAAATAGTGGCGTTATTTTTTACTAATAATGACACGCCAGTTAGGCAGGCTAAAAATGCTGGAATAAAAGATAAAAAGGTGAGTGTTGGGTCGTAGCTGATATTTGTACACAGTGAAAATGCCAACATACCAATAAAATGCATACTCCAAATACCGCCAGAAAGTACCAAGGAAGCCGTTGAGTTGGCTAATTTTTGATAACTTTTGAAGCGTGTTTCTTTGGCCAGATCGATCATGTAAGTTGCAAAAAATGCAGAGAAAATAGCCGTTAAAACAGACAGAGCGACTAAAAATGGGTCATAAACACCATTAATAAGAAGGCTCGGATCGTGATCGGTAATAAAAAAAGCGGTAAGCATAACGGCTCAATACACTGTTATTTCAGTAATAACTAATATCACCTGAAATATATGTTAAGACAATTAATTAATTTTGCGCAAATGCCTGTTATTTGTTTACATATTTAGCTGCAAAATTTAACAAAATCAAAAACTTTTTAAAATCAATTCGCTAAGTTTCATTGTGCGCAATGATAGCATCATTTATAACCAGTTTTATAGCAGGTATTTAGCTGAACTATTTATTTTCGCAGATAAAGTAATCGGTAATTATCGGGTCATACGTTTGACAAATACGACTACGAATAATGCCAGAGAGAAACTCCCGCAAAACGCTTCAACTGCAGCAACGAATCGGGAGAAACCAACCGGAGTAATATCGCCATATCCTAAGGTTGTAAAAGTAACCACGCTAAAATAGAAGCTATTAAGTAGGGCTAATAAATTATCACTTAATGTTGCCGCCGGATTGAACTGCATAATACGACCAGCATCCATCACCCCAAAAATAAAATAACACAGGGCGCAGCAGATGATCAGTGACAAACTAAAACGGATCACATTTTCAGGCTTTTCACCATACCCGCACAACATATCAATACAGCTCGAGGCTAATCGTTTTTTTGAACCTCGTGGATATTGTGCGTGACGCATCCGCAGTTCTTTGTACGTGAAATTACCCGCCAGTTCAAATAAGCCTTGTTGTTCTGATGCTTTACGTAAATTGCGAAATATTTCTTCTGATTGTTCAAATAAGTCAAGGGCTGCGCTTTTATCTGTATGTTTAAGCGCTGCTTTAGCTTGTTTTTCCTGTAATAGTTCAGCGCCTAGCTCAATGTTATCAATACGGGTGTTGTTTAGTTTTATACCCAATAAATTTGTATCTTGTAGGTTGCAGTAATGCAGGCTTGCTTCGTGCAAGTTGGCTTTCATCAGTGAACTGTGGGCTATTTTATTATTAAACAGATGAGCGTTGGTGAGCGTTGCACGATAAAAATTACTGTAAGATAAATCAAAGCCATCCTCATCATCTTGTTTTATCAAATTAAGCCCATTAAGGTTAGCGCGTTTTAATTGCAATCCCTGTAATAATCCTCCCTTTTTTGCATAGCGCTCTAATTTTTGGGTCAGATCTAAGCCTGACTTATCAAATTTGGCATCATGCCAAAAACAAAAACCTGAACCCATGTCTGTTTCTTGACAATGATGGCCATCGGGAGAGGTATAACGACAACAAGGCTTATCAGGCATGTTTGATATCGCTTTATTTAATTCTACTTAGATATAGATTAGCAGTTATTTTGCAAGGTATTATAGTGACCTGTTAATTAGTTTAATGACTGTCGGTCAATTACAAGAGTTAGGTTTGTTTGAATATACATTAAAACGTAGTCGCCGCCGCAAAACTGTCGCTATCAAAGTCCAGCAACAAAGTGTCACAGTTTATGCGCCTGTTGGGGTTGCTAAAAAGGAACTTGAAAGCTGGCTGCTAAGTAAAACTGACTGGATCAATGCGCAAATTAACAAGCAAAGTCAAATGCTTGATACTCGCCAATACCCATTACAAGATAATCGCGTACTGGTTTTTTCACAACTTGTGATACTGACTTATGGTGTCAGCTCGCGCAGCGCATGGCAGCTAGTAAAAAATCAGCAGGGAGATGTGTTACAGCTAAATCTTTCTGGACGGGTTAAGCATCAGCAGCCAATGTACCAAACCTTGCTCGAAAGTTTTTTACATGAGCAATTAGAAAATTATATTGAAATGCGTGTACATGCTTATTGCCTACAAATGGCAGAGACTTTACCTAGCAGTATTCGCATTCATACTTATAAGCGTCGTTGGGGCAGTTGTAATCGACGACGAGAATTGACCTTTAATTTGTTATTAGCCAGTGCGCCGCAGAGTATTATTGATTATGTGATTGTGCATGAACTAGCTCACTTGAAATATTTAAATCACAGTGCCGCATTTTGGCAGCGCGTCAGTGAGTTTTATCCTGATTATAAGCAAGCAACAAAATGGCTAAAGCAACACGGTGCGAGTTTACAATGGGTAGTCGAATGAGTTAGCGAGAATAAAGTTTTGCTGATAGATAAGAAAAGTGGTGGAGGGAGCTGGATTCGAA
The DNA here is from genome assembly GCF_014164495.1 of Pseudoalteromonas sp. SG41-5. Taxonomy (NCBI): domain Bacteria; kingdom Pseudomonadati; phylum Pseudomonadota; class Gammaproteobacteria; order Alteromonadales; family Pseudoalteromonadaceae; genus Pseudoalteromonas; species Pseudoalteromonas sp. SG41-5. The sequence goes on from NZ_JACJFH010000013.1 coordinate 38,076, forward strand.
CCAGCGAAGGCTGAGCCGTCAGATTTACAGTCTGATCCCTTTGGCCGCTCGGGAACCCCTCCACACTAATTTTGTCGCATTTGGCCCCACTTAACTTAGCGGTAAGAAAAGTGGTGGAGGGAGCTGGATTCGAACCAGCGAAGGCTGAGCCGTCAGATTTACAGTCTGATCCCTTTGGCCGCTCGGGAACCCCTCCAATGCAACGGCGCTGATAATAGCAAAGTGAGCATTTAAGTAAAGAAAAAAGCTAAAGAAATATTAAATAAAGCCGATAAATATCTATTACTAACTGCAATCGGCTAAAGTCTATGCAAATCGATGATTTGTTAATCACAGAGAGTCAACTTAACAATCGTCTTGCCAAAAGTGTCTCAGAACACCGTCGTGGCGAGTTTGCATTATTATTGGCAATGCTTTCTCATGACGTGTTAGATTTTAGTCAATTTCATCTCCCTAAAACCCCATTTGATGCACATGCTTCAACACCAACTGAAGCGCAATTACGTGAACAATTAGGGGCAGGGCCTGAGCAAGCATTGGCTCCAGATGAATTTGATATGCTCATTGGCCAACATAATGCACAGCTATTACAACAAGGCAGCATGGCAGATATTCGTTTACGCTCGTGCCTTGCGCCGGAACCATTAGTGATCAGAGATGATAAAAACCATATTCCACTAATGGTGATTGATAATTGCGAACTTGTCGTGCGAAAGCGTCATTTAGATAAAGAAACACAGCTGGATCATCCGCAAATGGATGCGGCTGCATTTTACGATAGCCTTAATAATGCTGAGCTTCATCAACCCTTACACCTTGCCCAAGCGTGATATTAAGCTGTAATAATTATCGGTAAAAATATTTTATTTATTTTAGTGTAAAAAAAGCATCCACAAACTAAATGCAATTGCTATAATGACCCCAAATGGCATTTCCAATTTACTTGGTATTATTGCCATCATCATTAAATCAAGGTAATTAGGAACGTAATGAAGAAAACATTCACGCTGAATCACGAGAAAATCAAATACCCTCGCATGGTAGATGCTGCAAAGCATGAAGTAAAAAAGTATTTGAAAAGAGAGCGTAATAAAACGTTGCCAATTGATGCTGATTACTGGGCATTTGATTGTAAATTTGGTAACACTGCTGAAGATGCCCAAGTGGTGCACGTTGCTGAAATTAGCAACTCAATCAGCGAAATTGAAAAACAAGGCTTAGAGTCGTTTTATGTTGAAATCATTGCTAGAGCTGCACAACGTCAAGTGCAAGACTCTGATGATGAAATTTAAAAGTAATTGATTTAATGAAAGAATGGGCTAAGTAGCCCATTTTTTGTGCTTGCAAAAAAGTAAGTCCAGCACTTTATTTTGCACCTGGTTGGTGCGAAATAGATTTTTTATTTTATTTAAATAATACAACTAATTGATTTATAAGTTTTTGTAAAGTTGGTTCTGTAATTGCTATTACTTTTAATTATGCAGTTAGGAGCAAACACATGGCAAGAATGAGTTATATCATTAGCGTCGAACGTTACCAAGAATACCAAACCGTGATCCACGACTTACTTGACTCAGTGCTAGCAAGCTTAGAAGACGGTGTTAAAAAACAACAAGATAATCGTTACTTAATCGCTCAATACCCATTTTTAGAATTACAATACTGTTTAGATAAAAATGGCGTGCAGCTAGGTAATAATGTCTGCTTTAAACGTCAGTATATGAAAACCTTAAATAATCGTGGCGATTCACAGGATTTGAGTGAAAGGCCGTATTTTCAAGGTATCCAACAGCAGCAACATACTCGTTTTACGCCGCCCTATATTTCGATCGCGACCAATCACTTATGTATTTCAGCAATAAAATCGTTACATGCTTCATATGGCGAAAATCGCTATTTAGTGATTGATGTATGTCTAACGCAATTAATCGAATTTATTATGGGGGATCGTACTCGCGCCACGATGACGCCATTTTTTAAAGCGGGTTATGGCATTATTGTCAGTTGCTTATTTATCTTAGTGTTATTTTTGCTTGGTCGGGTGTTTGGTGATATTTATAGCTTACTGTTTGTCCGCTCTATAGAAAATGATCCGCTCGAACCGTTTACGATCATCATTTTTATCACCCTCGCATTAGCAATATTTGATTTAGGTAAAACGATTCTCGAAGAAGAAATTTTAATGCATAAAGATATCTTTAGGCACAGTTCAACGCGGCGCACTATCACACGGTTTATTTCAACTATTTTAATTGCAGTGTCTATTGAAGCGTTATTAACGATGTTTAAGGCAGCGCTGGGGCAGTCGCAGTATTTATTACCGGCAATTTATATGATGTTGGCGGTTGTAGGGCTATTGATTGCGCTGGCTATTTATGTGTATTTAGGGGCAAAAGCCGAAACCTTATTATTGAGCGCACAACGCAATAAGAAAGGGCATTAATAAAAATGGGGTAGGCGATGAATGCCTACCCCAACTCAACTTAGTTTATTCTGCGCGGTCTTGGGCGCGACGAGTTTTAAAATCTGAATCGGCTTGCCATTTTGGCCAATCACCGTTGTTTGCCAATTGTGATGCGATATCAACAATTAACTCGATGTCTTGTTTTACACCACCTAATGACCACTGAGCAGAGTAATCATCAGCTTCTTTATGGTATTTATGAGCAATATAATCTGGATCTGTATCACCTAAACTCATAAACAGTAAACCAGGTACGCCTTGTTTAGCTAGTGAGAAGTGATCTGAACGGAAGAATAGGCCGTTTTGTGGCACGGGATCCATTTTTACATGACGGCCTTGTTTGCTTGCGGCTTTGCTAAGGTAGTCTTCCATTTGTGATAAACCTTTACCGTATTGCAGTATGTAATCGGTGCCATCTAGCACATTCATACCATCAATATTTAACAGAGCGACCATCTGCTTGGTAGGGATAAGTTCGCCACTGGCAAATTGCTCTGAGCCAATTAACCCTGTTTCTTCGGCGGTAAAGTTTGCAAAAATAATCGAGCGCTTAAACGGTTTTTGTTTATGCATGTTACTTAATATACGAGCGATTTCAATTGTGGCAGCACTGCCTGAGGCATTATCAACTGCACCATTATAAATTTTTGGCCCGCTATCAGTTTGCTTAGTGCCAAAATGATCCCAATGTGCGCTGACCACAATATATTCATCAGGCGCTTCACTGCCCGTTAATTGCGCAACAACATTGTGTGATTTAGCGTGTGACACTTCGTTTTTAAATGCAAGGTTTGCTGTTAAATTAAGCGCAGTAGCTTTAAAGTCGTCGTTAAGTGCTTGTTGCTTTAATTGTTGATAGCTCAAGTTTGCTGATTTAAATAGCTGCTCGGTTGCATCGAGTGTTAGCCAACCCATAACCGGTAGTTCTGATGCGTTTAGGTTGTTATCCATCAAGGTATATTTTGTGCCTGTATTTGAGCTTTCAACTACGCCCCAAGGATATGCAGCTGGCGCTGTTTCGTGCACAATAAATACTGCGGCTGCGCCTTGGCGAGCGGCTTCTTCGTATTTGTAAGTCCAGCGACCGTAGTAGGTCATGGCGTTGCCGGTAAATAGCGCATCGTTTTGCGTAGCAAACCCAGGATCATTTACTAACACAACAACCGTTTTACCCGTTACATCAATATTTTTATAATCATTCCAATTATACTCGGGCGCATTAATGCCATAACCAACAAATACTACCTCTGAATTACGAACATCAATAAGTGGCTGTAATTGTTTCGTTCGCGCCGTAAAATCTTTTCCAGCGGTAAAGCTCAAGTCGCCAATTTTTAATTGCATGTTTTGATCAGCGGTTACCATCGCCATTTTTACCGGCTGTAAAAACTTATTATTATATGCGCCAGTTAATCCAAGCGCTTGGTATTGGTCACTTAAGTAACCCACAGTTTTTACTTCACCGCGCGTTAATGGACCGCGTCCTTCAAATTCGTCTGAGGCAAGGGTTTTAATATGTTGTTTAATATTGCTTAAATTTACACTGGTTGTATTGTCAAGCGTTGCCTGTTCTTGAGTAGGCTCTGAACAGCCAGTTAAGCCCAATAATAAAGTTATACTGAGTGATTTAAAAAGAGGAGACATAATTGCAGGTTTTTAAGGATACATACTGTGACTATATGGGGTGTCGGTTTTGCTGTCTAGTTTTTTGCCATGAAGCGCAGATATTTTTATAAAATACAATTAGTTGATTTTGGATACTATGATTTAGTGATTGAATTAAATTTCGTTGGGTGAAAGGGACTGGCGCAGAAGTTGTGTGAAAAAAAGCTAAAAGCCAGCGAAGAGTGCTGGCCTTTTGCAACAAAATAACACGTTTAAGCGTCAGCTTTCTTTACGCGGATCTTGCTTTTATCAACAGTACTTTGATTCAATGCTTTTATTGCTACAGCAGCTTCTGCATCGTTTGGCATTTCTACAAAGGCAAAGCCTTTCGATTGGCCGGTTTCTTTATCTAGTACTAAATTACAATCGGCTACTTTACCGTGTTCAGTAAAAAGTACGCGGATTTCATGTTCAGTGATAGTGCGTGATAAGTTTCTAACTAATAGTTTCATAAAGAACCATGTTTTAAAAATAACAGGGGTGATTGTCTCAAGGAAAAGCCGTTTGACCTAATGATTAATTACAAACCGCATAAATAGTTTTTGGCTGATAGCCAAAGAATAAAGTAGGTTCCTTTTTTGGGGGGGAATAGTTAAAGCATAAGAATAGTTAGCCGATAACAACTTAGCTATAAAAAAACAAGGACGTAATATGCAAGTTAACTCGCAAGATACATATCCACTATTGCAACCTACTTCAAACAGTTCGGTGGTCGAAATCAACACTCCAGTGAATAGTAAAGAGCAATTAAAAAGTGAAATGGAGCGCCTAGCGAAGGACATCTATCATAAAGGGCAGTTTAAAGAGCCTGATGCAACATACTATAAGCCTGTAAATAAAGATGCCAATATATTAAGACCTATTGAAGAGGTTATGTATGATATTGGCGTTGCTACAGTTCATTTGTATATGCCTGGTGGTGATGTCCCTAAAGCAGTTGAGAAGATGCTTTCACCCTATGATAGCGTTATGGCTGAATTAAGGAGTGAACAGCCTTCTTTAGCAAATAAAAGTTGGGGTATTTCTATCAATGAGTCAGGTGAGCTTACAGTAACGGGTTCTCTTAATGATGATGAAAAGGCAATCATTGCAGAAAAACTAAATAGTAATGAAGAGCTAGTCACTGCCGTTAATGATTTTAAGTCTAATTATTTAAAGTATATTAAGATGGAGCCTAGGGGCTGGGGTACTTATGACGTAAATGAAAGTAATTTTGCAGACGTCTTTGATTTTAGAGAAATGTTAGAAAGCTCAAGGAGTAGCGAAGAGTTTAAAGCAACGTGGGATTATGAAACAAATTGGCTTAAGTTGAACGATAATGTTTCAGCACAATTGAGAAGCAATGCTTCGAAACGAAAATAAACGTTGAAAAATATATGCTAAAAATTTTACAACAACTAAGAAGAAATGCTCTTAAAATTAACTTTAAAGGTTTAGCATGAAAGGTAAGACCATTAATATAACAAAAAAGCCGTTAGTGATTTAATCCATTACTAACGGCTTTTTCAATTCTGTGAAAATTATTACTTCACTTCTTTACCCGCAGCTTGTTGATCAGCATGGTAGCTTGAACGAACAAATGGGCCTGATGCGGCATGAGTAAAGCCAATTTCATCAGCGTACTCTTTAAGCGCGTCAAACTCTGCTGGTGGCACGTAGCGCTTTACAGGTAAGTGATGCTTTGATGGCTGTAGGTATTGGCCAACCGTTAGCATATCGACATTATGCGCGCGTAAATCACGCAGTACTTCTTCGATTTCGCTAATTTCTTCGCCAAGACCAACCATTAGACCTGATTTAGTTTTCACTTCAGGGTGTGCTTCTTTAAAGCGACGCAGTAATTCTAATGACCATTTGTAGTCAGCACCTGGGCGCGCAAGTTTATATAAACGCGGCGCAGTTTCAAGGTTATGATTGAATACATCTGGTGGCGTTTCGATTAGGATCTCAAGTGCTCGGTCCATACGGCCACGAAAATCAGGCACTAAAATTTCGATGGTGATTTTTGGGTTATACTTGCGAATTTCACGAATACAATCAGCAAAATGTTGTGCGCCGCCATCACGTAAATCATCTCGATCCACTGAGGTGATCACTACATAGCTTAACTTCATATCGCGAATAGTAAGAGCCAACTTTTCAGGCTCTGCGGCATCTGGTGTTAACGGACGGCCATGGGCAACATCACAAAATGGGCAACGACGAGTACAAATTGCGCCTAAAATCATAAAAGTTGCTGTACCGTGATTAAAGCATTCTGATAAGTTAGGGCAAGAGGCTTCTTCACACACTGAATGCAGTCCGTGCTTACGCATGGCTTGTTTAATGCCGTCGATCCGCTCAGTTGATTTAGGTAAGCGAATTTTTAGCCACTCTGGCTTGCGTAACATTTCGTTTTTTTCAGTGGGTAATACTTTTACTGGGATCAACGCCATTTTTTCAGCGTCGCGTAGTTTTACCCCTGGTTCCATCTTGACTGGTTTATTCATTCGTTTTCAAACCCTTCAGTATACTTAACCTGTGTCGCATTAAGTTTTTTAATCATATGTTTTACGAGCCCAGCACCTGCTTGCGCAAGGTTTTCTGGGCCGTTCAAGTCGGTTGTTTGCACCATGTTCATACCGGCGTAACCACATGGGTTGATACGTAAAAACGGGCTCATGTCCATATTTACATTCAATGCTAGACCATGAAAAGAGCAGCCACGGCGAACACGAAGTCCTAATGATGCTATTTTGCTATCGTTAACATAAACCCCCGGGGCATCTGCTTTTGCGTAGGCTTTAATACCGTAATCATTGAGTGTATCGATAATGCACTCTTCAAGCCATGTGACCAATTCTCGTACGCCAATTTTCAAGCGACGTAAGTTAAATAATACGTACATCATTTGCTGGCCCGGTCCGTGATAGGTTACTTGACCACCTCGGTCAACCTTGATCACTTCTATATCTCCAGGTGCAAGTAGGTGTTCATCTTTACCTGCTTGGCCTTGCGTAAATACTGGCTCATGTTCAACGAGCCATATTTCATCCGCATCATGCTCAGTTCGAACATCAGTATAGTTTTGCATTTGTTGCCAAATTGGCATGTAACGCTGTTTACCAAGTTGACGGACGATTAAGGTATTTTCGCTCACAGCTTACTCCGCTTAGCGTTTAAAGCATGTGTCGTACGTCATCAATCGCACTGATCACGTTATAAATTTCTTCAATATGAGTGCCGCTGGTCACGGTAACGACTAAGCTAACTGACTCATAATTACCTTTGCTGCTAGGTTTAACTTTTGGAGCGTAGTCGCCAGGGGCAATAGGTTGTAACTTAGTTAGAATTTGGTCAGTTAAGTTGACGTTTGCCAACCCCATTACTCTAAATGTAAAAGGGCAAGGGTATTCTAAATATTCATCAAATTTAGTATTTTTTACCGGTGTAGCCACGACGTTGACTCCTCATACTTATATGTGTGTTTAGTATTTATTACCAAACAATAAACCGATTAGATAACCTGTTCTCGACCTTTATAACAATTGAATTAATCGCTTACATAAGACAATTGGTATTCTGGTTATTTGCGGGTTAGATATGGGGCGCATTCTACCATCTTTAAAGCAAAAAAAAACGCCTTGCTTTGCAAGGCGCTTATATTATTTGGTAGCGTTTTACATTATTTGTAAACGTAGGTAATCATAAATTTTACTAAAGAAGCTACCTTCTTCAACTTCTTCAAGCGTTACCAGAGGATACTGAGCAATTACTTCGCCTTCAAGTTGTAAAGATAAAGTACCTACGGTAGAGCCTTTCGCTAATGGTGCCTCTAAAACTTTATCAAGTTTAAAGTCGGCTTTTAAATTTTTACGTTGGCCGCGTGGAATAGTGATCGGCGTATCAACTAAAATGCCTAACGATACATTTTCTTTGTTACCCATCCAAATACGTTGCTCGGCAAAACTGTCGCCGGCTTTGTAAGGTGTGATTGTTTCAAAAAAACGAAAACCATAGTTAAGTAATTTTTTACTTTCTACTTTACGTGCACGTTCACTCGAAGTACCCATAACCACGGCGATTAAACGCATATCATCTTTAGTCGCTGAACTTACTAAGCTGTAACCTGCTTCCGATGTATGACCGGTTTTTATACCATCAACGTTTAAGCTTTCATCCCATAACAGTGAGTTACGGTTGTATTGCTTAATGCCGTTAAAAGTAAATGATTTTTGTGAGTAAACCGCATACTCGTCAGGTACATCACGAATAAGTGCTGCACCTAAGGTGGCCATATCTCGAGGGGTTGTGAAGTGTTCGTTGGTATCTAAGCCATGGCTATTAATGAAGTGGCTGTTACTCATACCTAATTTCTCAGCATGGGCATTCATTAAGTCTGCAAATGCGCTTTCGCTACCGGCAATATGTTCTGCCATTGCTACGCAAGCATCATTACCTGACTGGATAATAATACCGTGGTTTAAATCGTTAACACTAATTTGCTTACCCACTTCGATGAACATTTTCGAAGATTCAGGAAAGTTTTTAGCCCACGCTTTTTCGCTTACCGTAACCATATCTGTTGGCGCTATATTGCCTGCTTTGATTTCGGTACCAATGACGTAGCTGGTCATCATTTTAGTTAAACTGGCAGGTGCTAGGCGAGTATCAGCTTCACCCTCGGCAATAACTTTACCAGTGGTGAAATCAACAAGAAAATAACCTTTTGCATTAACTTGAGGCGGTGCAGGGATGATTTGGGCGGTCGCAGAAAAAACGGCAGCAGAGCAAACTACGCCACATACACCGCTAATAATTTTGGATTTAATAGATTTCATCATACTCATTAATGGTTAAAGTTAAAGATTCGCGTTTACCTCATTCTAAAGGTGTTATTCACTATAAAGCAAGAACGCGTTTTGAAATTGATCCTGTTTTAGTTTTTCAAGTACTTGCTGAGCTTGCTCAGCATTTTTAATTGGCCCTAAACGCAGCCTATAAATAGCATCTTTTTCCACAATATTAGTGGGTAATTGATATTGCTGGCGTAAAGTGTACGCTAATGCTTCAATATTTTTTAAGGTACTGCCTGCAGCGACTTGAATATAACTCAAACGCGCAGTCGAATCGGCCATTGTAATAGCTTCAAGCTTAACCTTGGCTGTACCATGATGATAGTAACCAAGTTTATACGCTGCTGCATAGGATAAATCGATTAAGCGATCATCATGAAATGGGCCACGATCATTTACACGGACAATCACAGATTTGCCATTACTGGTGTTGGTTACTTTTACAAAGCTAGGCAAGGGTAACGTTTTATGAGCGGCAGTCATCGCAAACATATCGTAGACTTCGCCATTTGAGGTGTGATAACCATGAAATTTACGGCCATACCATGAAGCGATACCTTCTTCGCTATAACCAGTTTCATCTAGCATCGGAGTATAGTTTTTGCCGTTAACTGTGTAAGCGCGCCCAGCACTGGCACTTTTGCTAACCTCTGTGACTATGGCATCTTGCATTTCTAATTCAGTGGGTACTCTCAGTGGTGCAGAATCATGGCGCATACTATACCGGTCACTGTGATTTATACCTGAAGAGCTACAGGCACTTAAAAAAACCACTAACCACAAACAGCTGAATAATTTTAAACAGTAGCGCATTATTTTAACAGCATCCTTTTATCAGTTGCGATAGACATAATAATGCCAAACCCGGCCATTAAAGTGACCATCGACGTACCGCCATAACTTATCAATGGCAATGGTACACCCACCACAGGTAGTAACCCTGATACCATGCCAATATTTACAAATACATAAACAAAAAAAGTCAGCGTGAGTGCCCCTGCCAGTAATTTACCAAATGCATCTTGAGCATTAACTGCGATATACAAACCGCGACCAATAATAAATAAATACATGGACAATAAAACACATACACCAAAAAGGCCAAATTCCTCACTAAGTACTGAAAAGATAAAATCAGTATGGCGTTCAGGTAAAAACTCTAATTGTGATTGCGTGCCTTGCAGCCAACCTTTACCTTCAATACCACCAGAGCCGATAGCTATTTTTGATTGGATAATATGATAACCAGAGCCAAGAGGATCGCTTTCTGGATTGAACAAAGTTAGTACCCGCTGTTTTTGATAGTCATGCATACCGTAATGCCAAAAAGGCCATGCAGCTAAAGCAACCAAAGCGCTTAAAAAGCCGATTAATCGCCAGCTTAAACCAGACAAAAATAATACAAAGATCCCTGAACTGGCAATTAAGATGGAGGTACCTAAGTCGGGCTGTTCTTTGATCAGGAGTGTGGGAACCATAACAATGGTAAAACCAACAACTAAGTGCAGTGCTCTTGGCGGCAAATGATTACGGCCAATATACCAAGCCACCATCATAGGCACGGCTATTTTCATTAATTCAGCAGGTTGAAAGCGGGTAATGCCTAAATCTAACCAGCGCTGAGCGCCTTTGGAGCTGACGCCAAATAACAGCACCCCAACCAGCATCATTAACCCAACACAATATAAAGGAATAACTAAACGCTTTAAGGTCGCGGGTGAAAATTGCGCTAAAATAATCATACCTAAAACAGCGCCGCCCATCCTAGTAATATGACGGATCATCATTGCAGGGTCTTGACCACTGGCGCTATAAACAACGGTTACACTGCCTGCCATCATTAATAGCAATGCCAGCAGTAGCGGCAAGTCAAGATGCATACGCATCCAGATTGAACGGCCATCATGCAAACTGGTCATGGTGTGTTATTCCTAGCAAGATTAACGGGATTTGCGGCAAAGTAGTAATCCATTAGTTGGCGAGCAATTTGCACACCGCCATGATTGTTTTCTAGAACAACAGAAACAACGATTCTGGGATCCTCATAAGGTGCAAAGCCTACATAGATAGTGTTATCACGTTGACGCCCTTTGAGGGATTTTGCATCGTATCGCTCACCTTGAGCAATACTGACTATTTGTGCGGTGCCTGTTTTACCTGCTGAATCGTAATTTGTTCCTTTAAATGCTCTGTGTGCAGTACCTGAGGTTTTTTGAACAGTGTTATGCATAGCATCTAATGCGACCTGCCAATGGCGAGGATCTTTTAAAATAACGGGTGGCTTTTCTTCATTATTGATCTGTGTGACGTCATTGTCTTTTTTTACAACTTGTACTAAGTGTGGAGGGTGATTAACGCCACGATTTACTAATATATTCATCGCGTTTGCGATTTGTAGGGGAGTTGCGGTCCAATAACCTTGGCCAATGCCAACAGAGATAGTATCGCCGCGCCACCATGATTCTTTAAAACGGCCTTCTTTCCATTCTTTTGATGGCAAAATAGCCGTGGTTTCTTCATGAATATCAATACCGGTTAAATCACCGTAGCCAAACTGTGCCATAAAATCACTGATTTTGGTGATCCCTAATCGATAAGAAACATCATAAAAATAGGTATCACAAGACTCTTCAATGGCTTTGTAAACATCAACATGGCCATGGCCCCAACGTTTCCAATCTCGCCACTTATGATCAACATTCGGAATTTGGAAGAAACCAGGATCCCACATTGACGTTTGCTCGGTAACGAGACCTTCTTCAAGGGCCAGAACAGCCATGTGAGGTTTTACCGTCGATGCTGGCGCATAACGCCCTTGTGTGGTTCGATTGATTAGAGGTCGGTCAGGATTTAATAAGGCTTTGTAGTTTTTACTGCTAATGCCGTGAACAAATAAGTTCGGATCATAACTGGGATTGGAATAAAGCGCCAACACGCCTCCGTCTTTGGCGTCCATGACGATCACAGCGCCACGCATATCTTTAAGTGCATGTTGGGCAATTTGCTGCAAGCCAACATCAAGAGTAAGAACAAGATCATTACCCGGCTGCGGAGGAGTCATACTTAAGGTGCGAATGACGCGACCACGATTATTGACTTCAACCCGCTGCGAACCTACTTGGCCATGCAGCAGTTGTTCATAATATTTCTCAATACCGAGTTTACCAATATCATGGGTTGCACGGTAATTAGTACCTTGCTCTTGTGCTTCGAGCTGAGCCAGTTCTTTTTTATTGAGTTTAGCAACATACCCTAACGCATGAGTTAGGGTGTCTGCAAACGGGTAGTAGCGTGCCAAACGTGCTTCGATACTAAACCCTGGGAATTTATGCTGATTGACCGAAAAACGGGACACTTCTTGTTCGTTTAAACGTGCTTTTAATACTTGACTCTTAAAGCGACGGTTATGTTTTATATCATCAAGAAAATCGTTTTTTTGTTGCTCTGAAATATCAATAAATTTTGTCAGTGCTGACAGTGATGCATCAAGATCGTCAACTTCTTCAGGAATAACTTCTAAATTGTAAACAGGCTTATTTTCAGCGAGCAACACACCATTGCGGTCATAAATAAGGCCTCGGTTAGGAGCAATAGGAATAACTTTAATGCGATTGTCGTTAGAACGTGTTTGATAATCTTGGTGATCATCAACTTGAATGGTATATAAATTGGAAAGTAAAACCGCGACTAAAATAGTAACAAATACAAACCCCACAAAGGCGCGACGAGCAAATAGGTTAGCTTCTGCTGAGTGGTCTCTAATTGTGGGTCTGTGTTTGCGCATGAGTAAATGTTACTCGCGGTGATACGGGTGGTTATTGTTTAAGCTCCAGCCTCTATATAGACTTTCAGCAACAATAATACGCACCAATGGATGTGGTAGGGTCAAATTTGATAATGACCATTTTTGCTCTGAGGCAGCAATACATTCTGGTGCTAAGCCTTCAGGGCCGCCAATTAGCAAACTTACATCGCGGCCATCCAGTTGCCACTTCTCCATGTCTTTTGCTAATTGGTGAGTATCAAGCGCTTTGCCTGTTACCTCAAGCGTAACAATACGATTGCCTTTAGGGATAGCGGCTAAGGTTTTTTCGCCTTCAATATGCAAGATTCGTTTGATATCTGCATTTTTACCACGTTTACCTGCGGGAATTTCAATTAACTCCAGCGCCATATCTTTTGGAAAGCGGCGCTGATATTGTGCAAAACCCGTTTCTACCCACGCTGGCATTTTGGTGCCAACGGCAATCATCTGTATTTTCACGTGTTACATCCAAACTCGATTAAAATTAGTGAGCGGTTAGCTTGATATTAGCTCCATAGTTTTTCGAGGTCGTAATAGCTACGTGCTTGATCTTGCATTACGTGTACGATTACATCGCCTAAATCAACCAGTGCCCATTCACCATCGCTTTGGCCTTCATACCCTAGAGGCTCTTGACCTGCGTGACGAGCTTCTTTTGCTAAATGATCAGCAATTGACAATACATGACGTTTCGAAGTACCAGAGCACACGACCATAAAATCGGTGATGTCTGAGCTTGCGCTTACATCAATATTAACCACATCACGTGCTTTCATATCGTCAATTTCGTCTATTGCAAAGGCGAGTAGTTGTTTCGTATCCAAGGTGTTATCTCATTTAAAAGTGAATAGCTGTTATTTTATCACGCAACTGGTATTTATTCATCACTTAGATAAAGTTGCTGTGATTGAATATACTGACTCACGCCAGTAGGAAGAAGTTCATTGTAATCTATGCCATTTTTAATCGCCTTGCGAATATCGCTTGAGGCAATAGCCATTTCTTCGCCAGCTAAAAAATATAATTTTCCACCAGCTTGCGTTGTAAGCTCTGCGCTATTGCTACATTCTGCGGCTTGTTGGTATGCGAGTAACTCGCCATGGGCAGTGAATTTTAGGCCCGGGCGTTGAAATACCACAATATGACAAAGCTGAGTAATTGTTTGCCACTCAAACCATTTATCTAAGTTATTAAACGAATCCATGCCAATTAAAAATAATAATGGTTGATCTGGAAATTGTATGCGGATCTCTTGCAGGCTTAATAATGAATATGACGGGCCACTGCGATTGAGTTCGCGTAAATCGAGTTGAAAATATGGGTAAGGTGCAATCGCAGCATTGAGCATTGTGATGCGATGCTGCGTACTTATCCCAGGTGCAGTCTTATGAGCTGGAATAGCACATGGCATAAAGTATAAAGTTGTTAAATTGAAATGCTCGACACAATGCTTAGCCATATTGATATGGCCTAAATGAACGGGGTCAAAAGTCCCACCAAACAGTGCAATCATCATAAACGCCTAATAATTAGTTGAGCGGATGCGCAGGCAAAGGAAACGTCAATGGTTGGCAAAATACTAAACAAATATGTGCTAATGCTTGATACGGTTTGACTAAATTACCTTGCTTATAACTGGCATCAAATTGTGCGAGCAACTGGGTGATTTGCTCTAAAGTATGTATCGACAAACGATTAAGTGCTTGTTGAATCGGCCCTTGCTGATTTTTCCAGATGGCTTTTTGTTTAAATAGCGTTGCCAGTTGTTCACCTTGTTGTAAGCCTAATTGTAGGCTTAGTAAGGTATTTGCTTCTTTAGTAATGGTCCATAAGATACTCACAGCTTCAGTGTTATCGCCAGCGAGTTTATTTAATACTTTAATTGCTTGGTGACTATTACCTTGTAGCAGTGCATCACTTAAATCAAAAATATCAAACTTGGCTTGATTAAGTAGGCCTTGTAAAACCTGCTGTTGATCGATCATAGCAGTGCCATGCAATAACGACAGCTTTTCGAGCTCTTGAAAACACGCTAACAAATTACCTTCAGTAGCATCAATTAGGGTGCGTTTGGCATCTGCTTGCATATTGATTTTTAAGCGCTGGCACTGCTCATCAAGCCAACGGCTTAAATGATTGCCGGTCAGGGGGTAGCAGGGTACAAATACGCCCAGTTTATCTAACGACTTAAACCAAGCACTGCGCTGAATATCTTGACTGGCCTTGGCCCCTTTTACAATAAGTACGGTGTCGGGGTTGTTTAGTGCTACGAGCTGTTTAAACGTTTGGCTACCAACAATACCTGGCTTTTGAAAATTAAGGTCTAGCTCGATTAAAGTACGAGCACTAAATAACGACATACTTTGATATTGCGCTATTAGCTCTTGCCAATCAAAACCGGGCATTAAGGTAAATTTAACAACCTCATCAAAACCTTGCTGTTTCGCAATCTGACGAATTTGTTGAGCGCATTGTGCTACTTGAAAGGGTTCTTCACCAAATACTAAATAAAAAGGCTGTAAGCCTTTTTTTAATTCATTGGGTAATTGATTCGCATAACAGCGCATTATAGTTGCGACAGCTCTCTAACAATACGACGACTAGCTTGCATGCGAATTTCATTCAATAGCAACTCTAACTCTTTTGCTTTTGCTAAAGCGTTATCAGGGTCGTCTTGATAATTACGATAAAGCTCAAAACGTTGTTCAATTGCTTCTTTGCCAGGGCGCTTGAGTAAGTAGCGAACACTATAAGCTAACTCGTACTCGGCAACCTGACCATTTTTAAATAATGATAAGGTTTGACGTTCAAGACGATCTTTATATAAATACAGCTGAGCGACGTTTTTCTTAGGCGTGTCGAGTAACTCAACTTTGCTCAATGTGAGTTCTTTGCCAAGCATCGCAAATAACGCTGATTTTTCATCATCACCGTTTAAAGTTAAGGTGGCCAAGTCATCAGGCAGACTTGAGGCTTTTTTAAGGTGAAAGCCGCAGCTAGATAACAAAAAACAGACTAGCGCTAAGGCTAGTCCGTTTTTAATGGCATGAATAGCAGCCATAATTAGTTAGCAACCACGTTAAGTAGTTTACCTGGTACGTAAATAACCTTACGGATTGTTACGCCATCAGTGAACTTAGATACGTTAGGTTCAGCAAATGCTAGTGCTTCTACTTGCTCTTTAGTAGCATCGGCTGGCACCGTTAATTTTGCGCGTAGTTTACCGTTAACTTGCACGATGATCAGTTTTTCATCTTCAACAAGGGCAGACTCATCAACTACGGGCCAAGACGCATCTAAAATATCGCCTTCTTTACCCAATTCTTGCCACAATTGATGTGACAAATGCGGCGTAATTGGTGCAAGCATAATTAGCAGCGCTTCAAGCGCTTCGTTGGCAATCGCTACATCTTGTTTGTCAGCTAAAGGTGCTTTTAACAATTTGTTTGAGATTTCCATGATTGCCGCAATGGCAGTGTTGAATGTTTGACGACGTTCAACATCATCAGTCACTTTTGCAATTGCTTTGTGCAGCTCACGACGAAGCACTTTTTGCTCGTTGTTTAATGCTGATTTGTCTAATGCTTGGAAACCAACAGTGTTTACATCAACCGCATATTTCCATACACGTTTAATGAAACGATGTGCCCCTTCAACACCTGAATCAGACCATTCAAGCGTTTGCTCTGGTGGTGCGGTAAACATCATAAATAAACGTACCGTATCAGCGCCGTATTGAGCGATAACTTGTTGCGGGTCGATACCGTTATTTTTTGATTTAGACATTTTGCTCATGCCTGATGAGAATACTGGCTCGCCGTCAACTTTATGCCATGCTTTAGTCACGCGGCCTTTGTCGTCGGTTTCAGTATTTACATCACTAGGGGAAATCCAAATGTCGCCACCTTTTTCATCTTTACGATAAAATGTTTCGGCAAGTACCATGCCTTGGCATAATAAGCGGTCAAATGGCTCATCTGAATTAACTAAGCCAAAATCACGTAATAATTTATGGAAAAAGCGCGAGTACAATAAATGTAAAATAGCGTGCTCAATACCACCAATGTATTGGTTTACTGGTAACCAGTAGTTTGCCGCAGCTGGATCTAACATACCTTTGTCATGGCGTGGACTACAGTAACGTGCGTAGTACCAAGATGATTCCATAAACGTATCAAAGGTGTCAGTTTCATGAAACGCAGGAGCGCCATTAACCGTGGTTTTAGCCCATTGTGGATCTGCTTTGATTGGCGATGTTACACCGTTCATTACCACGTCTTCTGGTAAGCGCACCGGCAGCATATCTTCAGTCGCAGCAAGTTCGTTACCGTTTTCATCGCTTAACATTGGGATTGGTGAACCCCAATAACGCTGACGGCTAACACCCCAATCACGTAAACGGAAGTTTACTTTACGCTCACCAACACCCAGTGCTTCAAGTTTGTCGGCAATAGCCTTAAATGCGCCATCAAAATCAAGGCCATCAAATTCAGCTGAATTTACCAGCACACCTTTTTCAGTGAATGCCGCTTCATTTAGGTTTACTTCAAGATCTGAACCTGCGACAGGTGCAATGACTTGTTTGATGTCTAAACCGTAAGCGGTAGCAAATTCAAAGTCCCGTTGGTCGTGCGCGGGTACGGCCATTACAGCACCTGAGCCGTAATGCATTAATACAAAGTTGGCAACCCAAATTGGTACTTGCTCACCGGTAAGTGGGTGAGTAGCAAAAAAGCCCGTTGCGATGCCTTTTTTCTCCATCGTCGCCATATCTGCTTCAGCTACTTTGGTGTTTTTGCATTCATCAACAAAGCGTGCCACAGCGTCGCTATTTTTAGCTGCTTCTTGTGCGATAGGGTGTCCGCCTGCAACAGCAACATAAGTCACACCCATAAAGGTATCAGGGCGAGTGGTATAAACACTGAATGTTTCGTTGTTATCGGTGCGTTTAAACTCAATATCTAACCCTTCAGAGCGACCAATCCAGTTGCGCTGCATGGTTTTAACTTGCTCTGGCCAATCTTCTAACTTGTCTAAGTCGTCAAGTAGCTCTTGCGCGTAGTCAGTGATTTTAATAAACCACTGTGGAATTTCTTTTTGTTCAACTACAGCACCTGAACGCCAACCGCGACCATCAATAACTTGCTCGTTAGCAAGTACTGTTTGGTCTACTGGATCCCAGTTTACCGTTGACATTTTTTTGTACACTAGGCCTTTTTCGTAAAGCTTAGTGAAGAACCACTGTTCCCATTTGTAATATTCTGGATGGCAAGTTGCGATCTCACGATCCCAGTCATAACCAAAACCTAATTGCTTAAGTTGGGTACGCATGTAATCGATGTTCTCGTAGGTCCATTTTGCTGGCGCAGTTTTATTTTTAATTGCCGCATTTTCAGCCGGTAGACCAAACGCGTCCCAACCCATAGGTTGCATTACGTTTTTGCCTTGCAAGCGTTGGAAACGAGAAACAACATCACCAATCGTGTAGTTACGCACATGACCCATGTGGAGTCGGCCGCTTGGGTAAGGGAACATAGAAAGGCAATAATACTTTTCTTTGCTCTCGTCTTCAGTGGCTTTAAATACTTGGTTTTCTTCCCAGTAGGCTTGGACTTTTGACTCTATGTCTTGCGGGTTATATTGCTCTTGCATCTACGGTTCCAGACTTCTTGCAAACTAATAAAAAATTGCCGTTAGGATACCCCAAAAAAAGCACTAATCACAGCGTCAAATCAGTGGATTTTATATGAAATTAGTTTTCAGGGCAGGTTAACCTATACTTGTGTAAGGTATAGGTTCGCTAAACACAGTTCTGAAGGAGTAAACAATGGCTGATTATAAGACGTGGTTAACAGATTTGAGCACATGGTTGAAAGACGTAAAAGATCATGAGCTAAAAGATGCGATGGATAAGTTTATTGAATCTGAACAAGCGCTAAAAGATTTAGGACAAGAAAAATTAACTTTATACAGTGAATATTTAAAGCGCGATATTGAACACATCCAAGAGCACGATCAACACTATGGTTCCCTTGCATGGCAAGAGCTTAAAGAGTCTTTGTGGTTTGAACTTTCACATATCGAAGACAAAACTCAACTTGAGTGGCAAGCATTAAATCAAGATTTTAAGCACAATGGGGTATATCACCAAGGCGAATGGATAGCCATGGGCACATTAGTATGTAAGAATTGCCAATATAGTTATGATATTTACCACGCTACGCAAATTACAGCGTGTTCGCAATGTGATGGTATCTACTTTAGCCGCAAGGCACTACAACCTTAAATAGTTAGTGAACAGTGCCTTTTAGTGCACTGATGCCACCTTACAAAATCAACGAATATGTTGGTATAAAAAGAAGTTAGAATGACGAAGAAACTGCTGCCTTTATCTGTGTCGGCCCTTGCGCCGACAATTTCACTTAATCATGTACAAACGTGCATGAACAATCCATATCCTGAAACCTTGACTTTCATCGGTCAACAGCGGGCGCAAAGTGCGCTTGATTTCTCGTTAGGGATGGAATTACCTGGTTACAATGTGTATGTAATGGGGGAGGCCGCGCATGGTCGGTTTACCTTAGTCAAAGATAAACTTCAAGCACACAGCAAAGGCCGGCCAACACCAAATGAGTGGTTATACGTTAATAATTATGACGACCACCGCGAGCCTATCGCAATGTTTTTACAAGCAGGTCAAAGTAAACAGTTAGCTGATGATATTGACTCATTTATTGATGAAGTACTCGACACCTTTCCTGCAGCGTTTGATAACCCAGCGTACCAGCGTAAAAAGAAAAAAATCGACCGTGAATTTAACGACGCTTACGATAGCGCAATTACTGCTGTGGAAATTGCCGCGCTTGAGCAAAGTGTTGCCTTAATTGAAGAAAAAAGTGTGGTTGGATTTGCCCCGCTGATTGATGGCAAACAACTAAGCGATGCTGAATTTGCTGAGCTTGATGATGAATTGCGTGAACAATTTTATGAAGTAATTGAAAAACTCGAAGATGCACTCATTGAGGCACTGATTGAGTTGCCTCGTTGGAAACGTGAATCATCTGAAAAACTCCGTAATTTAAAAAAATCCACCGCAGAGCTGGCTACTAAGCCATTACTAAAAGATCTTGAACATAAATATGCTGCGCACATTGGAGTATTACGCTATCTAAAAGACATCCGCGTGGAAATTATTGATGCGGTACTTGAGTGGCTCGATGATGAAGATGTTAGCGACGAAAACAAAGAAGATTTTGACCGTAAAGGGATGCTTACCGACTTTTTTGCACCTAATATTTTAGTTGAATTTAAAGAAGGTGATGCTGCCCCTGTGGTGTATGAGCCAAATCCTACCTTTGGTAATATTTTTGGCAAAATTGAATATGCTACTTCACAAGGCTCATTGATCACCAGTTATCGATCGATTCAGCCGGGGGCACTGCATCGCGCTAACGGTGGTTATTTGATTATGGACGCTGAAAAAGTGATGGCTAATCCACAAGTGTGGGATGGTTTAAAGCTGTCATTAAAAACTCATCAAATCAAAAATGATTTACCGTATCAAGATAGTGCTGTTGGCAGTAGCTTTACCTTGCGTCCACAGTTGATCCCGCTTGATGTAAAAATTATTTTACTCGGCTCGCGTGAGTTGTATTACACCATCGGTGAATATGACGAAGAGTTTGCTGAGCTGTTTAGAGTGTTAGCCGATTTTGATTATTACCTGCCAAGCAGTGATAAATTACAGTATCAATTTATCACTAAAGTGATTGAGTACTGTGAGCAGACGCTAAAGTGTAGTCTAACTGAGTCAGCGATGGCACGATTACTGAAATTTAGCTACCGCCAAGCAGAACATCACAATAAGCTTTCAGCTCGTTTTGCTGATGTGTTAGAGCTAGTGGCAGAAGCCAGCTTTTATACCAAGCAAGATAACTTAACTTTAATTGATACCCATCATATTGATGAAGCGATTGAAGGCAAGCAATATCGTACTGGGCAAATTAGCGAAAATATGCTCAGCGATATCAAAGAAGGGCATACCTTAATTGCCACCGACGGTCATGCTGTAGGTAAAGTAAACGGTTTAACAGTATTACACATTGGCGATACTTCTTTTGGTACTCCGGCACGGATCACCGCCACGGTTTACGCTGGTGCGGATGGGGTAATTGACGTTGAGCGCGAAGCTGAGCTGGGTAAAGCCATTCACTCCAAAGGTGTCATGCTACTGACGGGCTATTTAGGTAATAAATATGCGCAGCAATTTAGTTTAACGCTCAGTGCTAATATCGCCATTGAACAAAGTTATGGCTACATTGATGGCGACAGTGCGTCATTAGCTGAGTTGTGTGCGCTTATTTCTGCAATTACTAGCTTACCTATTAGCCAGTCAATTGCACTGACTGGTTCAATTAACCAGCACGGTGACGTGCAAGCCATTGGCGGTGTAAACGAAAAAATTGAAGGGTTTTTTAAGCTTTGCAAAATGCGTGGTTTAACGTCTGCGCAAGGAGTAATAATTCCTAAATCAAATCAAGTAAACTTAGTGCTTGATGACGAGATCCTCAATGCAGTAGAGCTTGGCAAGTTTCATATTTATGCAGTTGAAACGGTTGACCAAGCGCTTAATTTACTGATGGATATTGCAGCAGGCGAGTTGAGCGACGGGCAATATCCTGAAAACTCAGTTAACGGCATTGCCTTAGCCCGTTTAAGTGAAATTGCAGATATCGTTAATGGCGATAACGACGAAAAAGAACACGAGAAAGAATAATCATGATCAACATTATTTTGGCGATTATCATCGCCATTTTATGCTTTTTGATTTTTCAAAATAGCAAAAAAGTAAAGCAACAAGCGGTCGCTAATGCGCAAATCGAAGCCGACTTTTTAGTGGCAAACAGCAAGGTTGAAGGGGTTATTGAGACCGCATCTGGTCTGCAATATAAAGTTGTTAGCAGCAGTGGTAGTGAGGCAAGACCAAGCCCAACTAGCATGGTGAATGTGCATTATCACGGTACTTTGCTAGATGGCAGTGTATTTGACAGTTCTGTTGAGCGTAATAGCCCAATCAGTTTTGGTTTAAATCAGGTAATAAAAGGCTGGACTGAAGGCTTGCAACTGATGAGTGAAGGCGATAAATACACCTTTTATATCCCTCATCAATTAGCTTACGGTGAAAAACGTGTTGGCAGTATTCCTCCAGCCTCTTTACTTATATTTGAAGTTGAATTACTTAAAGTAGAGTCTTAGTTGAAAAAATGGCGAAATAAATACATTCGCCATTTTAAACAACTTTTACATGGCTTCTAGCTTGATACCACGTGTTTCTTTTATATATTTAACAATAAAAAATACGCTAATAAAGGCCGAAATAGCATAAAACCCATAGGCACCAGCTAAACCAATACTACCGAGCATAATCGGGAAGGTCATGGTAATTGTAAAGTTGGCAAGCCATTGCGCACTTGCTGCAACAGCTAAAGCAGCCCCTCGAATACGATTATTGAACATTTCGCCTAATAGTACCCATACAACAGGTCCCCAGCTTAAGCCAAAAAATACCACAAAGAGATTAGCCATGATAAGTGCAAACGTGCCCATACTGTCAGTTAATGCAAGTTTACCTGCCGCATCGAGGCCTGCGCTACCAAAGGTATAAGTTAATGCACTTAAACTAATAAACATACCAATACTACCTACTAGTAATAATGGTTTTCTGCCTACTTTATCGATAAGCGCAATTGCTATAAAAGTAGATAAAATATTGGTAGTACCCGCTAATACATTGATGAATAAAGATTGTGATTCATCAAAACCCGCTGCTTGCCAAAGCTCAGAGCCGTAATAAAAGACCACATTAATGCCTACAAATTGCTGAAAAACAGACAAAGCGATACCAACCCATACGATTGGGTGTATTTTCTTTTTACCGTCAATAAATAAGTCACGAATACTTGGTTTTTTATCGCCATGAAGTGACTGCTTAACATCGTTTATTTGTGATTGGGCATCATCATTGGATATTTTTTTAAATACAGCTTTGGCTTTTTCTAATTGGCCTTGGGCAACTAAATAACGCGGCGACTCTGGTATAAATAATACTCCCAACAGAAATAATCCTGCAGGTACAAGTTCTGCCCAAAACATCCAGCGCCAAGCCGCCAGCTCAAGAATAAAAATACCTTCAGCGCCGTTTGCCGCCGAAGCGATCAGGTAATTACTTAAAAAAGCAGCAAATAAGCCAAGTACAATCGCTAATTGTTGCAGTGTTGCTAATCGTCCACGCAAAGCCGCAGGTGCGACTTCAGCAATGTAAGCGGGTGCCAATACAGATGCAGCGCCAATACCGAGACCACCAAATAGACGATAAAAAATAAATTCAGCGGAGCTGTCTGCAATGCCTGAACCAAACGCGCTAATGGCAAATATTACTGCAGTGATGATCATAATTGAGCGGCGACCAAATTTATCAGCAAGCGGGCCCGCAATCAGCGCACCAAGAGCACAACCCAGTAAAACCGACGCAACATTAAACCCTGTTGCGACGCTGCTTGAGTTAAATGTTTTGCCAAGCGCCGACACAGTTCCGTTGATAACCCCGGAGTCAAAGCCAAATAAAAAGCCACCAATTGCTGCAACGCCAGATATAAATATAACGTAAAGTAGAGAATCGGTGTTTGTTGATAAAGAGTGATTCGGGCTATTAATCTTGCCCGACGATAAAGGTGTTGTCATGGTGATATACCTGGTTATTGTTGTAACGAATTATATAGTAGTGTGAGGCGACGCATATTTTAACATGATTTTATCGGGGCTGACTCTTTCATAACTAATATTAAAGTTATTATTAAGCACTTCGAGTAGACCTTTAACGTCGCCAGTTTTGAACATGCCTGCAACGTGTACTTGCTTCAAACGTTCGTCATCAGTATGTATAGCTATAGTGGCTCAAAGTTATGTTGCAGTCTTTGATGCTAAAATATTTGCTTTTAGAGTTTAACCATTAGTAGCTTCCTAGCATTTGGGTAATAACAAAGGGTAATATTTTTGGAGAAGAAAGCTAAAGTCTTATTATTTTGTGCCGATATTATTACCAGGATAATTTTAAGGATGAAATATGAAGATCTTACCTGTTATTACTATTCCTGAAGCTCATGGGTTTCAAAGTAAATACGAAAAACGACTTGAAGAACAAGCAGCGCAAACAGAACAGCCTGAATATATTTTGTCTGAGTTTTTAGATGCTAAAGCGCAAGAGTATAGCGAAGATGATGTGAATTTTGCTGAACAGTATAACAATTTACAAAAAGTGTATGAAGATTTCGCTCAAAAGATCATCGTGCTACAAGAACAAATTAATAAATTAAAACAAGATCCAATTCAGCGAAATCTCAAGCTTGAAAGCCACAATAGCAACTTTATACAGCTGGAAAAAAATACCGAAGCGCAAAATTTAAAAATAGATCCTGAGCATACTGGTGCGAAAAAATACCGAGATTCTCAACAGCAAGAGCAAATTGATATATTAGTTCAGCAACTTAATGAGCTAAAGTCCAACCACGCAGAAATAAAGAAACAGATGATAGAAATGGTTATCACAGAACTTAAAAAGCGAGGTAACGAAGAATATGATTTTAAAAAATAATTTTAATATTTCCAATATAGCAGCTTAATTTACGCTATTTAAGCTCAAAGTTAATATGCGCTAATTCAAGTTTAAAATTACCTTGCTGCTTTTTGGCGATCATAAGGCCCAATTGTTGTACATCTTTGAACGTTAACTCTGGTTGCTGCTCTAAGGTTTTACCACGGTAAGTAAGACTAAAGTCAGTTGGTGAGAATGTAACGACTTGCCATTGATCTTTTAATGTTGCAAACGAAGCAGTAAACGCTGGCCCATCTAGGTACTGACTCGTTCTTAAGCGAAGTTGATACGTTTTACCATCTCCTTTGAACCGTAAAGATATGAGATTGGCGTTTTCTTTATTAGTGTTTATTGTTGTGCGTATTGAAGCAAAGCCTCCATTATTTTCAAAAGAAACGTTGCCTGTAAAAATTAAGCTATTGTCCTTCTCATAAGCTTGGCTGGTCGATAAACCGCCCATTACTGAGTCATTAACTATTTGCCAGTGCAGAATTAAATCGCCGGAACCTGATAGTAAGGGCAAACTAGTTGTAGGGTTTGTTTTCATTTTTTATCGCAAAGCTTTGTGTTATAGATAAGCTCAATAATACGTATGTTCAGATAAATTGATCACTTTTTTAAAAATAGGGAAAGCATGAATTCAGATAAATTTTTTAAATGGGTATGGAACTTAAATGGAATTATTTTATTAGTCGGGGTTTTAATTGCTACTGCGTTAATTTCAGTCCAACTTGTTACAACAGTATTTAATGATAACGACGTTGAGCCACCGGCATTAAATTTAGCAGATGACAAAAACGAAGAAGAAAAGTGGCGTTTGGGCTACCCGCGAAGAGTAGGAGAAACGGACTTTTATTATATAGAGCTTGAGTCTGAAAAGTTAACGGTTGAAGCCGATACCGAACGTGGGTTAGGGCAAGTTGTAGAAAATTTTAGTGGTTCCTCTTATTATAAAAATAGGCCAACACGGTCAAAAAATGTGATGTTTATCAATGGTAAAACAAACTATGCAAATTGGCTTTTTGATACGACAGATCAGTTGATCACTGATATTTCTCCATTGTATTTATCTGAATTTGATTCGCAGTCAAAAGCGGCGGGTATTGCCTATCATGTTATTAAAAACGACACAAATAACGACGGCCTTTTAAGCAACGAAGATAAAAGCACTTTTGCGTTAAGTAAAATTGATGGCAGTGGTTATAGCGAGGTTCTCACAGGCTACGACCGCATTCTTGAGCATGCTGTTAATGAGCAAGGCAATTTGTTTATGTTGTTTATAGACAATGCTGAAGTGTTTTCAATGCTTGTTGATTTAACTACTTTTAAAGTGATTGATAAAAGGCAGCTACTTAAAGTCGGAGGACTATAACTATTACTCATGAGTATTATTTAACCTGACCTCTGATTAAGAGAATTACTAAGACACTGATTATAAATATTGTTCAGGTTATTTACACTCTGTTACAGTTATTTGCCGAACAAAGCTGCAATCCATTTTTATGTTGTTATGATGATATAAAATAACAACATAAGGATGGTTAAGTTGAAATTACGTACTTTTTTAACCGCAATAGCGATTGCGGTTGCGCCTACATTCTCACCCATGGCCGCGGCTTATGATACTCAAGATACGCGATTATTGCGTTTCCCTGATATTCATAAAGAGTCGGTTACTTTTGTTTATGCCGGTGATATTTATATAGCAAATATCAAAACGGGTAACAGCACGCGCTTAACAGATCACATTGGTTTTGAAACATTCCCTAAGTTTTCTCCAGATGGGAAAAGGATCGCTTTTTCAGCACAGTACAATGGTAGCCGCCAAATATATGTAATGAATCGCGATGGCAGTGATCTAAAACAGCTGACTTACTATAACGATGTTGGTGTGATGCCGCCTCGTGGTGGCTATGATTATCGTGTCCTTGATTGGACGCCTGATGGTAAACATATAGTGTTTCGAGCAAACCGTACACCTTATGGTAAGCGTGTGGGACGTCCTTACATGGTGCCTGCCGATGGTGGCTTAGAGCAGCCATTGGCCATACCTGAAACGGGTGGCGGCATGTTATCGCCTGATGGTAAGCAATACGTATATACACCAATTGATCGCGAGTTTCGTACCTGGAAGCGCACGCGAGGGGGCCGCGCACAAGATGTATGGATCTATGATTTAGAGCACAACAAGTCTACGCAGTTAACTACCGATAAAGCCACAGATCAGCAGCCTACTTGGGTGCATGATAATATTTATTATGTCTCAGACAGAGCATACACTTTAAACTTATATAAGCATCAAGACGGTAAAGCACCAGTGAAAGTGACCAATCACACGGATTTTGATGTGCTTTGGCCATCGGCAGGCCCAGATGCCATAGTGTATGAGAATGGTGGTTATTTATACCGTTTTGACGATGCAACGCAGCGTGAAGAAAAGCTGACTATTAACGTACAGGGAAATCGTGAATATACCATGCCTTATAGCAAAAATGTGGCTGGCTTTATTGATTCGATGGATGTATCCCATGATGGTAAGCGTGTGGTTTTTAGTGCCCGCGGAGAGCTGTTCTCAGTACCCGTTAAAAATGGCCCAACACGCAATTTAAGCCATACGCCTAAAGGGCGTGAAATTGCCGCTTCGTGGTCACCAAATGGCCGTTATATTGCGTATATGAGTGATGAAAGTGGTGAGTACGAAATTTATATCCAAGACCGAGCTAATAACAACAAGGTTAAACAACTGACAACTAATGGCACTATTTGGCGTTTTGACCCTGTTTGGTCTCCGGACAACAAAAAGCTATTGTTTGCAGATCTAAATCACACCTTATGGTGGCTTGATATAAAAACCGGCAAGCAGCATAAAATTGATACCGCCAAGTATGAAGAAGATGGCTTAACTACGTATATTTGGTCACCTAATAGTGAAGATGTTGTATTTGTTAAAAATAACGAAAATCGTTATGCCTCATTATGGCATTACAATTTAAAAGACAAACAAGTTACACGTCTGACCGACGATATGAGCAGTGAACGAAATCCTGCGTTTTCTCCTGATGGTCAGCAATTGTATTTTACTTCAGAGCGCGACTTTAACTTAACTTTTAGTAGTTATGAATTTGACTACATGTTTAATAATGCCACGCGAATTTATGCTGTTGCTGTCAATAGCAAAATTAAACCGCTGAATGCGCCACTGACTGATGAAATAAGTATTGTTGACTCGAAAGCGAATAAAGACGATGACAAGTCAGCTAAACCGCTAAGCACTTATATTGAAAGTGATGGTTTTATGGACCGCGTTGTCGCTCTAAATGCTCTGGCCGGAAATTACAGTGCTTTAACTGCTGTAAAAGATGGCGTATTAACACTCTCTGCGGGTGAGCTAAAATTAATACCTATTGCCGTCGATGGCGAAATTGCCACCGTAGCGAAGGGGGTTAATAGCTATAAAATATCAGCGAATGCGCAGCATATCATTGCTCGCTCAGGTGATAATTACAGTGTAATTAAGCCAGCCGCTGAGCAAGATTTAAAAGCCACCCAGTTAGACTTGCAAAATATGATACTAAAAATTGACCCGCAAACAGAGTGGGCGCAAATGTATCGTGAAGGCTGGCGGACATTACGTGATTGGTTCTACGATGAAAATCACCACGGCCAAGATTGGGATGCTATTTTAAAACGCTACCAACCAATGGCTGATGCAATCGCACATCGCGCCGACCTTGACTATGTGCTAAGCGAAATTGCCGGCGAGATTAACTCCGGGCATATTTATGTCAACTCTGGCGATATGCCAACTGCAACACGTTTACAGCATGGTTTATTAGGCGTAGAAATTAGCGCGCATAAATCCGGTTTTGTAAAAATCGAAAATATCTTTAAAGGTGAAAATTGGCACGAAAACTTCCGTTCACCACTCAACGAGCCGGGCGTTAACGCAAGCGTTGGTGACTATATTGTTGAGGTAAATGGTCGCTCAGTAAAAGATGTGATTAACTTTTATGAATTACTTGAAAACACCCAAGGTAAATCGGTTGAGTTATTGCTTAGTAAATCCCCGAGCCTGAAAAAAAGTTGGAAGGTAACAGTTAAACCAATCGCAAGTGAAACCGGCTTACGTTATTTACAATGGACGCATAGCCGTGCTGAATACGTCGATAAACTATCCGACGGTCGTATTGGTTATGTACATTTGCCAAACACACATTACGAAGGTAATCGTTCGTTATTTAAAAACTTTTTACCGCAAACTAGCAAAGAAGCAATGATCATAGATGATCGCTACAATGGCGGTGGTTTTATCCCAGAGCATATGATCACTTGGCTGGCACGCAAACCGCTTAACTACTGGAAGCGTCGTGGCGTTGAGCCAACTAAAACACCACAGTTTGCCCATGATGGACCAAAAGCCATGCTGATCAACGGCTACTCAAGTTCAGGTGGTGACGCACTACCGTATTACTTCCGCCAAGCAGGTTTAGGTAAACTAATTGGCACTCGCACTTGGGGTGGGTTAATAGGTATCTCTGGTAACCCAGGACTTGTGGATGGTGGTTCAGTTATTGCTGCCACCTTTAGAATACTCGATAATGACGGTAACTGGATCATCGAAAATGAAGGCGTAAGCCCAGATATCGAAGTGATTGACCGTCCAGAGCTTATTCAAGCTGGGCAAGATCCGTCGATTGAGCGTGCCGTACAAGAGCTGTTAAAAGAGCTTAAGGCAAACCCGAAAAAAACCTTGATTGTGCCGCCAGCTCCAACAGAGTTTGGTAAGTAGTAAGGTTAATAGGTATTAATAACTGAGCCAGCATTTGCTGGCTTTTTTATAGCTTTTTGCGCTGAAGTTCGTATTTAAATTTGCCGGTCGCCATTTATGGCGAAAAGGAACGTATAAAATACGTACTGAAGTTTAACTGTTAAATAGTTCATCTAATCTAAAATATTCAACACCATCACCTGATTGTTTACTGATATTACACATTTTTAAGGCAACTTGTTTGCCCGTGATAGGGCGATACTTTCTTAAACCAGGTAGCATACATAAAATTGGTAACAATACACTGCCAAGCTTTTCACCAATACGAAATTCGTTATTACGCTCGCCAAGTAATAACGATGGCTGAATAATACTAATGCGTTTAAATGGCAGTTCTTTGACAGTATTGTCAAGTTCACCTTTCATTTGTAAATATGTGTTACCACTATTGGCATTTGCACCACTGGAGGATATTAGCAAGTAATGGTGTACTTCGTGTTTTGCAGCAAGTTCAGCGACTTTTAACTGATAATAAAAATCAACCTTACGCTGAGCGGCAATAGAGCCAGCGGCTTTTTTGGTGGTGCCTAAACATGAAAATAATATATCCGCTTTAAAAAGCGCAGCGTGTTGAGCTAAATGGTTAAAGTCCACTACATGATTAACGACTTTGTCACTGTTATAACTAATAGGGCGACGCGTTAGGGTTATAACTTTACTGATATGAGTTGCCATAATTAATTCTTCAACTAAGTGACTGCCCACTAAGCCAGTTGCACCGACAACAATAGCTACATTACTCATACATTCTCCTTTGATAGCCCTAGCAAATAGCCAAAGTATGTTGTAACCATTGTTATGGATCGTTACTTGTATAACAACCTTTTAGATTATTCATAACAAAGAACACAAGATTAATAGTAATACTTATTTTTTAAACAGTTATTCTAGTTATTTAAGCGCTAAGCATGGCATTATATATTTAACTTATTTATCACGTTGTAAAAAAATAATACAAAGTGCGCACCGTGACTCTCTACAATGAAAGGCCTCCTGATGACAATGATGACGTTAGCCACCCACAATACAGTTGCGGTTTTAACCTTAACAAACGGCGAAAACCGCCAAAATCCACATTTTGCACATCAACTAAAACAAGCGTTAGCAGAGGTTGTTGAAAACCAAAACCACAAAGCGCTAGTGATCACCTCAAATGATGATAAGTGTTGGAGTTTAGGCATTGATACTGATTGGTTGTTACCTGCTATGCAAGCAAAAAAGGCCGATGAAATACGTGGTTTTATGTACGATATGGACGATGTATTTAAAACCTTACTGCTTTTTCCTATGCCAGTGATCGCTGCCATTAATGGTCATGCTTTTGGTAACGGTGCAATTTTAGCGTGCGCGTGTGACTTTAGATTTATGCGCGGCGATCGCGGCTTTTTTTGCTTCCCTGAAGTGGATTTATCGATCCCATTTTTACCTGGCATGATTGCTTTTGTGAAAAAAGCGATCCCTTACTATCGCTTTAACGAAATGAAACTGACAGGGCGTCGCGTCTCTGGAGCAGAACTTGCAATTGATCACGTTATAGAAAAAGCCTCAACAGACCAAGATAGCCTATTAGCGGACGCAATGGCGTTTGCCGCTACATTTGATAAAAAGCGCGCCATTTTTGCTGAGCACAAAAAACGTTTACACAAAGAAATAATTCGTGTGATAAATGAAGAAAATAAACCATTTATAGATAATCTAGCTTTGATGGTTTGAGCTATAGGCTGCTCTCAATAACAATCTAAATAAAGATACCTATTTAATTTTAAGGACAAAGGCGTAAATGAAAGCGAAACAAATAGAACAATTAGCATTAACAGCTGCTGAAACTAAGGAAGTTATTACGCCCTATGCATTTAAAATAGATCAAGCATTATTGGGACTGCCACTTGCTTCACCGACTCGCCGCGCGCTCGCGATGGTAATCGATGTAGCGCTAATTTTTCTCGCGGCTAAGATCAGTGCTGCTGTAATCGCATTTGTAGCTGCAATGGCTTTTTATAAAGGCACAGCGCAAAAATACTTACCAACAATGTCGACTGTTTGGCGAAGAGTATTAAAAATAACTGCTGCCAGTATATTATTTATAAGTTCACTCTCAGTGCTTGCAATCGCAATCGATTTTTTTGAGGATGATACTGCGATTCAAGGGATAAGAATTAAACGCGAAACACCATTAAATGCAGAGGAAAAACAACAGATAAATACTTATTTAATGCAAACAGCACCAAGTCAAAATTGCGATCAGGCTTGTCAAAGCAATGCGCTTGCTAATTTAGTTACTCAAGTGCCACAATTGGCTGAAATAGATGAATCTGATAACGATCAGGTTGCCCGATTATTATTGAAAGTAATGGTTGAAGCTGATGAGCAGACTTCTGCACCTGAAGACGCACCTGTTAAAGCTGCACCTGTGAATAGTATTTTACAGTGGGGCAAAGGAATCATTCAAGATTTAGGTCTTGGCTTTGGTTGGGCTGCTGTATATTTTACATTATTTTCGCTGCTTTGGCGTGGCCAAACACCGGGTAAAAAAGTATGCAATATCCGAGTTGTCGCACTTAGTGGCGAAGATTTAAGTTTATGGGATGCGTTTGGCCGATACGGTGGCTACGGCGCAGGGTTTGCAACTGGGTTACTAGGTTTTTTACAAGTTTATTGGGATCCGAACCGCCAAGCCATTCAAGATAAAATATCAGCAACTGTGGTTATTAAAGGCAGTATAAATCAGCTAATAAATGAAGAGACAGTTAAAGCGATTGTTAAATAGATAGTTAGACTCTAAGTAAGTTTTATAGAAAGGATTAATATACAGAGCATGCCCTATTTATGAAAAATAGGGCATTTAGTGAGGTTCACAGTCCTAAAAACTCTAAATAAGGCATAATAACATCGATATTTGATTTTATGAGTGCGCTAATGCCGGCAAAAAACAGCGCGAATAGTGTACACGCTGAAACATAGCTAACATGTTTATAAATCAGACGATAAAACTTGTCCAGAAAGTTCCACATCAAAAATAATGCGCCTATCCAAAACATGGTATCAAGTTTATATAACAGCGCAATTGTGACCACTGCTATTTCACTAATTAAACCGATAAGCTCAGCGCTAAAGCGTAGCCAAGGTTTTTCTTTTAATAAGAAAAAGCTAAGTTGGGAGATCCCTGAAAAATAAGCAAGTGGCAGTAACGTGAGCATACCAAGTTCAAAAGATTGTAGAGGCTGCCTTAGTTCGAGTAAAGGCGCGAACCAATCGGTATAAAATACTAACCAAGCTAATAGAGTTAACGTAAAACTAAGCGCAGTTAAATAAACAGATTGTGCAACGCGTTCATCTTGGCTGCCGACGGTTACTCTACCTGGAGCAACTAATATCATAAAACCAAAAGTTGATAACAAGGCTAATACACTGCAAAACCCAAAGATGCTGTTATCAAATATTAAGGCCAGCGCTGCGAATGTAATAGCTAATGGCCAACCTACCCATTTAGCTTCTTCTTTATCGTCACTAATGCGACTTAGCACCGAATAGCTAACAATGCTGCCTAAAGAGAATCCTGCAACCAGTAGCCAATATTCGTAGTGGAAAAAAATGAGCGAAATGATGGACGCGCCGTAAATCAAAAGTTCGTTGAGTAATGGTGGGAAAGACGACATGATTTTGCCAATTAAGGCCAATAATAACAAAGCTGAAATAGCATATAGCGCGGTAGTGAAACTATCAATACGCTGCTCGGTGTCAGATATTGGTGAAGGTTGTTTGCTAATTTGATGGGCATTACCAATCGGTATGTCGGAGGTGTATGTTCCACTGTCTAAGTCAAAATGAAAGTTCGTTTGTGCTTGTTGATGTAAAAAAGTAGATTTTTCAGTAAACACATTCTCTGAAACAGCATTTTCAGCTTTTAACTCTAGTAATAACTGATATTGAGCTTGTAACTCATCCTTGGAACTGACTTCATATTGAGCGGCTAAACCCAAGGAGGGGATAGTAACCATCAATACGAACAGAATAAAATGCCTGACTCTGGCCATGTGCTGTGTAATTGATTGTTTGCATAGGGTGTTAATCCATAACATACGACTTCCTTGTTATTATATTTACGACAATTGATGTAGATGAAATATATCAATTATGTGATTACTTTTAGTGAATATATTTAACGATGATTATCTTTATATTTAAATTTTACGATTAATGCTGCGATTGTAATGCTAAAAATAAATAACCACACAGGCAAGTTACCGTATTGACTATAGATGCTGTCGCCTTGGATTAGCTTGATATTAACTTTAAGGGTGTCGGCTTCAAATTGTGGCATGCTGACTTGAATTTGACTGATTGGGTCGTATACGCCGCTGATACCATTGTTGGTCACACGAATAAGCGGGCGTTGCAATTCAAGGGCGCGCATACGGGCTATTTGCATGTGCTGGTGGGGGCCGTGGGAGGCACCAAACCAGGCATCATTACTTACAGTAAATAAAATATCCGAATCATTGTGGTAATTACCACGCACTAAATCAGCAAAAGCGATTTCGTAGCAAATAGCCGGTAATATATTTAAGCCATTAGCACGTAAGTTATTTTGAACTTGGTCGCCGCGAGTGAACGATGACATGGGTAGGTCAAATAATGGCGCGATAGGGCGCAATATATCTTCAAATGGCACAAACTCACCAATGGGAAGTAATTGGTGTTTTTGGTAACGGTTTTTACCTAAGTATTGATAATGACCATGTTCGTCACCCTGCTCTTTATTACCAAGTACAATTAATGTGTTGAAGATTGCTTTAGTGTCGCGCTGATAGTCAACAATACCTGTAATGAGAGCAGTATTGTTAAATGAGGCTGCGCTATCTAAGCCTGCTAAATAGCTATCTGCAAGTGCTTCTATTTCAGGCACTGCAGCTTCTGGCCAAACGATTAAGTCGGCATCCCAGTGTGGTCGAGTCATATCTTGGTACTTACTCATTGTGGTCCAAAATTCACTCGGGTCAAAGCGCAGATGCTGTTTGATATTACCTTGTACCAGTAAGGCGCTAATCGTTTTATCACTGTAACTGTTATTGCGCGTGTAGTGAGTAATAGCGAATAGTACAGCGATGCTAATTACAGTGGCTGCTGTGGCTTTAAAGTCTCTAATAAACAGCAGGCGATAGAGCGCAAAACCAATCGCGATACATACAAGGGTTAAGCCAAACTCACCAATTACTGGAGCGAGTAGATTAAGTGGGCTATCGGTTTGAGTATAACCAAAGCTTAGCCAAGGGAAGCCGGTGAGTACCACACCGCGTAAGTATTCGGTGACAGCAAAGCCTGAGAGTAATAATAAACCGTAGCTACTAGGGCCGCTGGCAAAGCGTGTGGCAAACATAAAGGCTAAAGCCGGGTAGATAGCTAAATAAGCACATAACAGCACCATCAGTAACACTGAGGCTACCAGTGGCATACCGCCGAAGGTGGCAATGGAGACATGCACCCAACTGATACCTGCGCCAAACCAACCGAGGCCAAATATAAAACCATATTTGGCGGCGCGTTTACTGGCTAGTTTGCCATATTGCTGCCCAGAATTATGTGTGTGGGTACTGTATATCGCTAATGCTAAACAGGCGAACGTGAGGGGCCAAATCTCAAAAGGGGCATAACACAAGGTTAAAAAGAGGCCCGCAACCAGTGCGAGCCATGCTTTTTTATCTTTTGCTAAATGCAGGCAGTTAGTCAGAAGTGTCTTCACTGTCGTTATCATCAGCCTTTGGCACTGTAACCTGTAATTGCAATAATCGACGATTATCGGCATTGGTTACTTTAAATTGTAAGCCATCTATATCAATTATTTCACCACGGCCAGGCATATGCCCAAAGGCGTGTAAAACAGTACCACCGATGGTATCAGCGTCTTGCGTGCTGTAGCCAGTTTTAAAATATTCGTTAAAATCATCAACAGGAGTAAGTGCTTGAACAACAAACACATGCTTTGCAAGTTGACGAATATCTAGTTGCTCTTCTTCGTCGTGTTCATCTTCAATTTCACCGACGATGAGCTCAAGAATATCTTCTATGGTTACTAAACCAGATACACCGCCGTATTCATCAATTACTAACGCCATATGGTAACGCTGTTGGCGAAACTCATTAAGTAGCGTATCAACACGCTTACTTTCTGGCACAACAACGGCTGGGCGTAAATAATCACGTAATGATGGCAGTAGATCATCTTTATTGAGGATCAGTGGTAATAGATCTTTTGCTAGTAAAATGCCTTCAATGTGGTCTTTATCTTCACACACCACTGGAAAACGTGAATGAGTTGAATCGACCATCATTGGAATGAGTTCTTCTAGCGGCGCTTCCACTTCGAGCGTGATCATTTGTGAGCGCGGGATCATAATATCTCGCACTTTTAACTCTGACACACCGAGCACACCTTCGATCATCTCTTTGGTTTCAGGATCAATGACATCCCGAACTTGCGCATCGGCAATTACTTCAGCCAGCTCTTCTCTATTCTGGGGTTCCCCTTGCAACATTTGGGTAATTCTACCCAACCAGGTCTTGCCAGAAGAACCCTGGCTAGTCTGCGAGTTATCGTCGCTCATTGCGTCTACTTGCTCCGTAAATTTAAATATCGTCCCGATATGGGTCTGCTATGCCTAATTCGGCAAGCAATTGCTTTTCAATGCTTTCCATTTCTGTCGCATCTTCATCCTTTATATGGTCAAATCCAAGTAAATGCAAGCATCCGTGGATCACCATATGGGCAAAGTGGTCATGAAATGACTTTTCTTGCTCTATTGATTCAGCTAACACTATGGCTGGGCAAATAACTAAATCACCCACCAAAGGTAGCTCTATACCTGCTGGCGCTTCAAATTCAAACGACAACACATTGGTTGGTTTATCTTTACCACGGTAGTCATTATTGAGTTGTTGGCTTTGCTCTTCATCAGCAATAACAATACTCAGCTCTGATTCGTCACGGTATTGACTAAGCACTTTATTAGCCCACAGCGCAAATTGCTCAAGACTAGGCAAGTTATCAAACTCGCACGCTATTTGTAAATCAAGTTCAGTGTTCACGGCATCACTCTTTAGTCGAAGGTTGCGCTTGCTCTTGGTTTGCGAGCAAGTCTTTAGCACGTTGTTTTTCGGCGCGTTTGAGTCGTTCTGCTTCATCGTTACGTTCGTAGGCTTCAACAATACGTGCCACGACAGGGTGGCGCACCACGTCCTGTGATTGGAAGAAGTTAAAGCTTATTTCGTCTACATCGCTAAGTACTTCAATGGCGTGACGAAGCCCTGAGCGCGCACCACGGGGTAAATCTACTTGGGTAATGTCGCCGGTGATCACTGCTTTTGAATTAAAACCAATTCGGGTTAAGAACATTTTCATTTGTTCAACCGTGGTATTTTGGCTTTCATCTAAAATAATAAAGGCATCGTTAAGTGTGCGACCACGCATAAAGGCAAGTGGAGCGACTTCAATGACATTTTGTTCCATCAGCTTTTCGACTTTTTCAAAGCCGAGCATTTCAAATAAGGCATCGTACAATGGGCGCAGGTATGGGTCGATTTTCTGACTTAAATCACCTGGTAAAAACCCCAGTTTTTCACCGGCTTCAACAGCAGGGCGGGTCAATAAAATACGCCGTATTTCTTGACGCTCTAAAGCATCAACTGCTGCGGCGACAGCTAGGTAGGTTTTACCTGTGCCAGCAGGCCCTATACCAAAGGTGATATCGTGACGAAATATATTCGATACATAATGACCTTGATTGTCGTTACGTGGTTTTATTACGCCACGACGAGTTTTGATCATCACCTCTTTGCCATATTCGTTTAGCTCATCTTGCTCTAATGCATTTGACTCACTAATGGCTAAATGTACGGTATTTGCTTCAATTTCAGTAATAACACCGCGTACTGGCTGAGTTTCGACATATAAGTCTTTGAGGATTTCCATCGCTGCAAACGCGCTGGTGGTTTTACCGGTGATTTTAAAATAGTTATCGCGATGAGTAATTTCAACACCTAAGCGGCGTTCAATGTGTTTGATGTTTTCGTCAAACGGGCCACATAAAGATGAAAGACGTTTGTTGTCGGAGGGTTCTAAATAAATCTCTAATTTTTTTAATTGATTACTCAAAATTGCTTCCTGTTTTGATGTGCCAGCGAGGCTGGCACAGTAAGTTTCGCCTAAGGAACGAAAGTTGCAACACCTAATTCATCAGGGGTGGCTTGCGGCTCTGGTTGTGCTGCTTTACTTAAAATATCAGCAGGAGCAACCGCACGGCGTAAGTTCATTTGGGATTCTGTACGAATTAAGTCACCGCGTAAAGAGTTTGGCAGTGCCTCAGTT